>JAPZAS010000033.1 GCA_027460525.1 Candidatus Methanoperedens sp. | reverse complement strand
TTATATTGATATCCGAAGTTACGTTTTTCATTTGCGAATCAAATTTCCCATCGACCGGTTTAAGAGGCCTCCCGTTTCCAGATGTGCCTATTTTATCCAGGAAATATTCAGCAGCTCTTATTTTGAATTTATAGCCAGCGATTGCTTCAGCCACCAGCTTAACTGTTTCATTCCTGCTTACCTTAGTTTTAGATAATGAAATTTTATTTATCACAGGAGATACATCAAACCTGACCAGAGTATGGGAATTCTGGATGTGGCAGGTCGGGCAGTTCTGTTCGGATGCGTGAGGCTCATCGCTGATATTTATTGCCCCAAAATTTGGATTCTCCTGATAGACGTGACAGGATTTGCAATATCTTGGTGTAACATAGGTTGGAATATGCGCCTGCGGCTCCTGCCCATCCAACGTGTGGCATGCCCAGCATGCTTTATCAATCGAATCCGACAAAAGGGTTTTAACGGAGGCATTAATGTTCAACCTGTAGTGCTTTCCCAATCTTGATGAAACAGCATCAACATTTGGAATATTAAGTTTTCTTGAGGTATCATGGCACTTAACACAATCAGCCCACGCTCTTTGATCGGTATACAGGTTAGGTGCGTGGAAATTCTCCGGGACTTTCCCCACTATAAACGTATCATTGGGGAAAAGCCAGCTGCTATTAAATCCAAAAACTGTGGTGTTGGCGGTTGTTTGCCTTATCGATGGTGAAATCGCCACAACGTTCTTAAGTAATATGAAATTTGGATTTGCCTGGGCAACCGACGCAAGGTTTGCGCTGAAAACCGTTACATTGGTATCTTCGTATCCTTTATATCTGAGTGCACGCGTGTAATTAAACTCAGACCCGCTGGTAACTGCCCAGTCCTGGACAACGCTGTTGTTAATCATTAAAGCCAGCAATGCCTGTTTGCTGTCAGTACTGACGCCATTAAGCTTCAATGAGACGTTCTCTCCAATGTTCCACGTTTCCCCCTCGGTTAGATATTTCTGTGATGTGGGTGAGGGAAGAAATTTCCCAAAATTGGTATTGATCTGGCTTAAAACATAATCATCGTTATTATAGTATATCTTACTTTTATTTTCAGATACGAAATCAACGAGTACATTGGTGTAATATACTATATCATGATTGGGGTTATCTTTGACATCCCTGTCGATGACCAGATACCGTCCTTTTTCCGGGGAATACCGGTACAGATGACAGGCAAGGCATGAAGTGCTATTGGTTTCTGCATGGACTCTTGCTGTCCTGAATCCACTGAACTTAATGAGGCTTTGGCTTGCGCCTTTGAAGATGGAGGTCATATTCAATATAATAATGGGCGTTCTGAACGTTCCATTGTCGATAGTAATATATTCCTCATAGTTATAAGGAACGCCAACAAGAAGTGAGAACTCATCTACAATACCATAGTTTTTGAAAAGCTGGATTAAAGCCTCGCTCCTTTCCGTGGAGATCTGCACCACTTTCATGGAATATCCATCACCGAGGTATATGCTCTCTCCCTCATAAGCTGTCAGTTTGTTTCGTTCTTTTTCAAGTTCAACAAGGGAGGTTGTGTTCTTGTATATTAACGTTGCATTCCCCCAGACTTCACTATTGTTTTTAACCATATGGCAATAGGTGCAGTTGAAGGAATCAATTAAATTATCTTTTGTCGCGTAATGTGATACAAGAGCCAGTTGCGGGTGGTTATCCGTTATCACCACACTGTTTATATGGCAGATCTGGCATTGTATTGAAGTGGTTATATTATAATTCGTACCATTGTTCGGATTGCCGTTCAGGCTTGCATTCTGGAAATGCGAATAGACCATAGGCTCGTTATAGGGGGATTGTGAGAGTGAATGGCAGTTGTTGTTGTTACAGGTTTTTGGAGTTTTGTAATTTAATGGATGCCCGCCGACAGGCTCAGTCGCATTTCCATGGCATGCCCAGCAGGCTTTATCCGCGGTATCTGAAAGCGATGTGTTGTTCATCGCAAAGCTGTTGAGGTTCCTGTGTACGCCTTCCTTGAAAGCTGAAAAATTTATCCTTTTATCCAGTGGCGCACCCATTGCGTTCACATTATGGCATGAGATGCAGTCCGGCCCCCCTCTGGCTGGGATGATGCTGTGAACAAAATAAGCAGTCGTGGATGGAGAGGAGCTACCATGGCACTGGACGCATATACTATCAGACCACACATCAAGGGAGTGGTTGAAGAACGTAGTGTTATCGTTGGCCATTGCGGGTACCAGACCTGTCATGTTCTGTATTTCCGGAGGTACCGGAGAGTAGGAAGTGCCATTATATGAGTAGTTTCCTGCCGGATTGCTCTTATTATAATGGCAGTTGGCGCACCAGTAGCTTGTATTGGTTATGCTCTGGTTAGGCATGTTTCCGGATCTAATATTCTCAATTTTTCCAAGTGCTTTCGATGCGTGGGTGGCATTTCCATGGCAGTAGATGCATGAACTCAGCTGAGCAGCATTGTCCCAGTAGGCTTGTTGCGAACCATTCCATAATGCTCCTGAATTAGGGTTGGCACTGTGTTTCACTGGCGTAGGTATGATCGGTGCTTCAGAAAATTTTGCAAGCCCACTATTCTGGTGGCAGGTGGTGCAGTTGACAGCTAAAAACGGTAATCTAAAAGCAGGGAGCTGGAGGCTAAAGTCATGACAATCTCCGCATGATGTTGCATTTATGCCACGATAGCTCCCGTCTGGTAATATATATTTAATATTATGAACATCTGAAGGTTTCTCTGTATGGCATCTGATGCATTCGACCTTACCATTATGCCTGTCTTTTTTAAGCCTGTCATTACTATGACATTTAAGGCAAAAATCAGAATTTGGAACAGGCTTGGAGATATTCGCTCCATGCAGTATATCCTGCCCGTGGCAACGTGTACAGCTTGGGAGACCAGCAGGATGAGCAGGAAAAGTAAAAACCACGTCTGAGGTATGGTTACCTAACATCGAGTTGCCTGCATTCTGCATCACGTTTGAGAAGGCGGTTGTGGAGTTCTGGTGGCAGTAGGGACAATTCTCGTTCGAACCGATCCGTAACTCGGGTCGTTTCTTACCGTAATGATAGAAACTCCTGTTCCCGCCATTGAGCCTTACTCCGTCACCGGGGAATGAACCGGTATCAGTATCGTTATTCGGAAGGAGCATCTCGCTTACGTTCTCATGACAATTTATGCATGAAGAGATGTTGGAACTTGAATTGCCGGCTTTGATAGTGGTGCCGCCATAGTAATGCTGAGCTACCTGTAATCCTCCCCATGCGAGGGTTTGAGTATAATATTGACCTGAGGAGAGATGACAATCATCGCATTTCTTGGGTGTGTTGAAGATATCACCCATTCCCTGGTTGCTTGGATTGTTACTGATGTTACCATCAGTATCATGACATCCCCAGCAAGCACCGTTGATTGAAGCAACTCCCGCATTCGATGCGTTCTGGCTGTTCATACCTGCATGAACACTCAGGTTTATGGCTGTTGTATCGATGTTATGGAATGCACTGCCAATATAATGGCATGATATACAGTCCGGTCCCCCGGCCCCTACAACGCTATGAAGTTTTTGAGGTTTCGTGCCTGGTCCAGTTCCATGGCATAAATAACACGTTGAAATGTTCATTCCCGTCGTATTATGTGAAGGATTGGGAGCCAAAACAAATTGAGGATCCTTGGCGATATGGCAGATAATACAATCTGCTTTCATTGTTCCATTATATGCATCTCCCAATTCCCAGCTCATGTCATGGAATGAAGATTTATCCTTAGCCAGCGGATCGGCTGACACACTGGAATTTGAATGGCATGTTCTGCAAGTAGCATTGCCATTCCAATTTGGGTCATCGTGCTTGAACTCCGTAATCGTCCTGTTCAGAGCCTGGAATGGAGAGGTCGCATTGGGACCATGGCAATAAGCACAGTAGTTCGTTGTCGGTACTGTAGGTCTCTGTGCATAATGAGAAGTTATATTGGGGATACCTGTCCCGGGATTTGCTGTGACTTTACTGTGACAATCCACACATGAATAGTTAGTGACAGAAGGCAAATAATGCGTGCGAACTTTTGGTGCTTGCGGAGTTTCGGGTCTGCCGCTGCCTGTATGGCAGTCTGCGCACTGCCATATATTGCTTCTATGCATATCCCGATTATAGTGGCATGCCCAGCAATCGCTGTTATTTATTAAACCAAATCCATCGGTCGTAATATTGACATGAACACCCAGAGAGAAGGCTGTACTATTAACATTTCCAGGGGGTGTACTATTCAATAGCCCAGGAGCTGTACTATTAACATTTCCAGGGGTGCCGCTTATATGGCATGAAATGCAGCCCTCATGATTTGTACCAGGGTGACATATTAGACAATTTCTAATTATCACAACTGTGTTATTTTTGATTGCATGACAATCTGTACACACCTTTTTTCCATAATGTACCAGATGATGATGCGTGTCTACTGTATTACCGTGACAACTTCTGCAATCTGTTTCTGTATTATAAGAAGGATACGCTGACGCTAAAGTGTATTGGCTAATACTCACCAGCAAAACCGTAAAAATCACTATCAACCTCCTGTCATTTTTCATTTCTAAACCACATCGTATCATTCCCTCACGATGAGCACTTAATATCTTTAATTCCCTTCACTGGCGATTCTTTTCTGCCAGCCCGCCTTTTAGCTATCTCGATGGTGGTTTTTTCCCATCATTTCTGGCGTTATGATGGGTATATTTTCTGGTATTTCTATCTTTTCTTTTTTGGTTTTCATTTATTTAATATATACGCACACTGCATTCATTAATGTTTCAATTGATGGGATACACGACCGTAAATCTTAATAAAGTTCGGTTTCATCTTTACACCTATAAAAAATATTTCTAATGTTTCCTCCTATGAACTGCCCTGAGGCAAACGATAGCATAAGAAGTGGTATTATCGTCCAACTGAAACCAGATATTATCCTCAACAGAAATACCAGAGGAACTGGTAGATGTATAGCCATCATCCACTGCCTGGAAAACCTATCGGCCTTGGATCTCCAGTAGCCGAAGGGTATATTGATTAATATTACTATCAATATTAATTCAATTAGCGAAAGCATATTATAATTTCTCCTGTTGTTGTGTTTTCTTATTCATCTTCGTGGTGTCAAGGGGGTAGAGGAGACCCCCAACTGAAAGGTTGGGTAGAACCATGCTCCTTGAAGTATTTGCCAGTCTTGACGATAACTGGCTATCGTTTTCAACTCTACTAAGAATGTATTAGCAGTTCCTGACAACTTCAGTTCATTTGCCTTTACCGTGTGCATGGACTTTCGTTCCTTCAAACTTGACTCCGGTATGTTCAATAAATACCCAAGGTTCCTGAACCATGTGCCCTCTACTTCTATTCTGCACCAGCATGACAAGCTAGACAATAAGGACCCGGAGGTGGAGTCGGAGTCGGGGTAGGTGTTGCTGTTGGAATCGGGGTAGGTGTTGCTGTTGGAATCGGGGTAGGTGTTGCTGTTGGAGTCGGGGTAGGTGTTGCTGTCGGAGTTGGGGTAGGTGTTGCTGTCGGGGTCGGGGTAGGTGTTGCTGTTGGAGTCGGGGTAGGTGTTGCTGTCGGAGTCGGGGTAGGTGTTGCTGTTGGAGTCGGGATTGGAGCTGGGGTCGGTGATGCAACAGTCTCATTAACATAGAAACGGCCGCTATTTGAGCCTGTAGACCCACCATTTGTTCCCAGACTCACTTTTCCTCCTTTTGGAGTCGTAACTGAGACTTTTAATGCTGGATATGAACCCGCAGGAGCAGTGCCATTAATTTTTCTCAGATCTATGCTATATTTTGTACTTTTAGTTACACCATTGGTCACATATCCCAATGATGTAAAAGTGCCTCCTTTAGCATAACCCAGATCAAAACGATATGTCGCAGGACTTGATAAATAAAAAGTAGCACCTGGTTTGCCTACTATTTTAGTATCAGAACTATATGGGGTTGGATAAATTGCCAAAAACTGGTCTCCGGATGAAGTCCTTGTCAATGTATCGCTGTTACATGTGAATCCTTTACTGCTGAGAGTAGTATTTTTGTATGATGCTGGTTGAGCACCACATATCCCCCAGTTGGCTGTAAATCCTGACGAATCTATAGCTCCTGACGATGGGATCCAGTAGTACGTTTTATCGACAGCACTTGCCGCATTAACGGAAAATAATATTGAGAAAAATATAATCGAGATTATTACACTTTGTCTCAATATTCTATATTTTTTCATATTTTTATATTTCATGATAACCTCCTTCAATTCGTGACCAGTGCAGAATTGTCACCGGTTGGTGTTATCACAGTTACCGTGTCGCCGACTGCCGCTTGCGCACTTACCGCTACTATCTGCGTATCGGTAGAGCTGGTGATACCATCAGACGGTATGATTCTTCCATCAGCCTTGGTAATGGCAATCATCTGCTGATCAGCTCCAAGTCCTGTACCATCAATGGTCAATACTCCAGCTGTTAATTTCGCTGAAGTAATTGTACCTGGTGCTAAAGCTAACACTGAGGTCAGTGTGCTTGTCACGCCACCTTTTTCGACCTGGACACTATGGCCGCCTACGGCCAGGTTCACAGTCACTACTATCTGTGTATCTGTCAGAGACTTCTGTGTTGCAGCTACTCCATCTACTAATATCGTCGTCGTGTATGGAGCTTCTACAAAGTTGCTGCCTGTGAGGGTTACATCTGTGTCTACACCAGCAGTCAACGTGCCTGGAGCTATACTCGCCAAACTCATAGCTTTTGGACCTGGGAATGGATTATCAGCGCTGGTAAACCAGCCCTGATGGCACCCAGCGCAGTCTGAGTTATTTCCTATATGGCCGTATCCAGCAATTCCTTGGTCAATGGTTTGTTGAACAGTTAAACCAGGAGCATTAGCCTCAATATTGTGTATGGTCTGTACAGAGTGACACTTTTCACATCCAGTACCGTTGAGTGTATCGCCCGCATTAATCATTGTTGAATTTCTGAATTCAAAATGTGGCTTGGAGGTATCCCATTGGAACATTGAGGTGTACGATGGATATGATTGATTCAACCATACTTCATACCTCTCCGCACTTGGCTCTGGATTATAGTCTGGAACTGGTTCTGCTCTAAACCCAGATGATACATGACAATTGTTGCACTGGTAACCTACCCAGAATCTCACGGTATGGTGAGTAGTATCGCTGTTATAGATTTGTGGGTTTGCCGTTGGATCGGCATCATGGCAAGCTAAACATCCGCCCCAATTTCTTCCGCCTCCAACTGTGGCATTTATCTTGAAACTGGCAAATGGAGTTACCATGGATACATTGTAGGATGGTACGTAATGATTATCGTTGTAATTGGCTACAAAACCAGAACCGTGACATCTATTGCACTGTCTATCTGCAGCCAAATAAGCAGCTGGAAACGCTAGATTTGACGATGAATTCTTTATCGTATTGTGATGCGGTCTGCCAGGGGATCCTCGAATTGCTGACAGGTTTACTGTGTTAGGCGCGACAGGTGCTCCATTGTGGCAACCATGACAATTCCTTTCTATATATACCGTTTGAGTACTAGCTTGCCATGGATGACAATCCAAGCAACCCAGTTTTGTGTTTGCTTTTCCTACCATGAAGTGGTGGATATCAGGAGCCGATGGATGGCAACCTCTGCAAGTGGTCACTGACAGATTTTGCATTATTGTATCTGGGAAACCAATGTTTTGATTTACCGGCGGTGCCGGGTGAGTTGGAGTTAGGGTAGGACCCGGAGGTGGAGTCGGAGTTGGAGTAGGTGTTGAAGTTGGTGTTGGGGTGGGTGTTGAAGTCGGAGTTGGAGTAGGTGTTGCAGTTGGAGTTGGAGTAGGTGTTGGAGTAGGTGTTGAAGTCGGTGTTGGGGTGGGTGTTGAAGTTGGTGTTGGGGTGGGTGTTGAAGTCGGAGTTGGAGTCGGTGTTGCAGTTGGAGTTGGAGTCGGTGTTGGAGCAGGTGTTGAAGTCGGTGTTGGAGTAGGTGTTGAAGTTGGAGTTGGTGTTGGAGTTGGGGTAGCCGGTGCAACAGTTTCTGTAACCGTGAAACGACCGCTGTTTGTACCACTAGCTCCACCATTTGTTCCCAGACTCACTTTTCCTCCATTTGAAGTGGTGACTGAGACTTTTAGTGCTGGATATGAACCTGCAGGTGCAGTGCCTTTTATGGTTTTCAAATCTACGCCAATTTTTTGACCAGTAGAAGAAGTTACACTCTTGGTCACATTTCCCAATGATGTAAAAGTGCCTGCTTGAGCATACCCCACATCAAAACGAAATATCGCAGTATAGCTGGATTTATTACTTGATAAATAAAAATAGTTTCCGCCTTTGCCTACTAAATTGGTATTAGAACCATATGCTGTTGTATTAATCGCCAGGAACAAATCGCCTGCATTTGATCTGCTCAATATGCCGTTGGTACAGGATGATGCTGAACTTTTAAGACTGGTTACCCTGTATCCATCTTGAGGACTGCAACTGCTCCAGTTGGTAGCAAAACCTGCTATAGAAACTCCAGTTTTATCATCCCAGTTGTACGTTTTATCTACAGCACTTGCTGCATTAATAGACAATAATATTGAGCAAAATATAATCGAGATTCTTACACTTTGTCTCAATATTCTGTATTTTTTCATATTTTTGTTTTTCATGATGACCTCATGTTTGTTATTGTTCCTGTCGATCCTTTATCTCCATTTGGAATAAACACAAAATCAAGTTTGGGTGATTCAATATTCATATTGAAATTTACAACCTGTGATTTTTTGAGTTTATATTTGGAGGATAGATCCTTTCTAAGTACACCATTTTCATAGACATTCACATCAATTTCTGATAGTTTGCTATTTGTTATGGTTATTGAATAGTCTCCTTTTAAAAGGGAAACTTGCTTCGCATTTTTACTTGATGAACGTTCCTTAACGACGAGATTTAATATGATTTCAACAATATTTTTATCCTCAGCTATATTGTTGCTCACATCATTGTCAGCACTGGTCGATTTTACTTCAACTCTATTTGTGTAGTTTCCTATGGTTGTATTTGGTACTGTATAACTGACATTGATATTTGCCGTGCCATCTCTTGACATAGTTCCCAGATCGCAGGTAAAGTTAATCGCTGTATCACAAGTTCCTTGAGATGATGTAACAGGACCCCGGATAAATCCGCTGGGCCACGTATCAAATACTTGTACACCTGAGGCATCCGAAGGACCGTTGTTCTTTACAGTAATAATATAAGTATAGGTCTTCCCGTCTCCTGCAATGATATTGGATACAGCTTCATCTTCAGTTATCGACAGGTCAGCATTAGCAGATGCCGAAGCATAAGCAGATGCCGAAGTTCCAAGAAGGGCTTTAGATGCATCTACTATACCATATCCGTATATATCATCCTTGCCTGGAATTCCTGCATCAAACGCTGTACTATCAATTATCTGCCTGACATCTTTATTATCTCTTTTTCCATCACCATTGACATCAGGAAAATTTGTTGAAAATATGAGAGCCGCTACACCTGTCACATGCGGAGCCGCCATAGATGTTCCGCTCAAAATACCATATCCACCCTGTACCGTAGAATTTATATTTACCCCGGGTGCAGCAACTTCAATCTTCTGATCTTTTGGAGAGAAACTTGCATTCTGACCATTCTGATCTATAGCCGTCACAGCAATAACAGAATCGTATCCCGCAGGATATAAAACAGGGCGTCCATTTGTATTTCCTCCCGCTGCAACTAATAATACGCCAGAATCATATGCGGAATTAACCGCATCGAGCACAGCAGTATTATTTTCAGTACTTCCAAAGCTCATGGAAATGATATTCATCCCATTGTCTTTCGCCCATTCTATGCCAGATATGATCCAACTGGCATCACCAAAACCGCCTCCGTCCAGGACTTTGACTGCATATATACTTGCCCCAGGCGCTACTCCTACAACTCCAATACCATTATGTTCTGCAGCTATAATACCGGAAACATGTGTCCCGTGACAAGTCTTATAATATGATAGACAATTGTCGTCCCGTGGATCTGGATAGTTGTTGACAAAATCGTATCCGCCTTTATAATTTCCAGCCAAGTCTGGATGGTTATAGTCGATTCCTGTATCGAGTACAGCTATTTTTACTCCAGTTCCATTGATACTTTGGTTATGTACGGGCTCACTACCGATATACTGGACCCCCCAGGAACTGGAATATTCATCTGTCATCCTGAAAATAGTGTCATTTACTATATAGGCAACTCTAGGATCTTTTTTGATCTCTTCGATTTTGTCTTCAGGTATTCTTGCCGAGACTGCATTTATCAGATGAAAATCTTTTTTCACCTTACCGCTATGACTTTGGACGACCAATTCCTTTGCTGAAACTCCAACAACAGGCTTATGATAACCAATTATAACGTCACGATCTGCTGCAAGTGCCATTCCGCTTAAAATAATGATAATAGCACAGGTAGATAGAGCCACATTCAGAACCACTTTACCTTTTTGTGGCATTTTCATATTATTTTATTCTCCTGTGACCTGTGTGGAATTGGTACCATAAATGCTATTGACTGTTGTTGTATCTCCAATCGTTGCATCTGGACTCGTGACAATAATAGACGTTTCTGACCAATTTGTAACTTGTACGGAACGGAACGTAGTTCCGCTATTGATCGTCACATTTGTCCAATTGTTATATGCAGGATTGTATGTTCCAAATCCTGAACCATTGATCGTAACTGTCGTAGAATTAATTAGAGCAGAGTTGACGATGACTTCCGGCCCAACTACAAATGGTCTTTTATTACTTTCTGCATTTCCATCTTTTAAAACATATATTGCGTACAAACCTTTATTCATTGGTGGTATCGTTACAACAATTTGATATGGGGTTATACTAGTCGGAATTATTGTAATATTAGTTGTAGTTGTTCCGTTTTTAATAACTCCTTTTGTAAGGGCTACAATTGATGATCGAGTGATACCATTAACTGTTGTCACAAAGTTTTCTCCATGGAGGGTCAATTCTGTCTGTTCTCCTATAAGTGCCTGATTTGTACTAAGGTGGTCAATAGTAGGTACGATAAGGTCAGATCCTGGTGCTAAACTGCCTGCTACATACCATGCATGACAACCTTGGCAATCATTTGGTCCAAGATGACCAAAGCCTGACTGCGAAGATGTATTGGCAATGTCCCACTGAATATTATGTATGGCATTTATACCATGACATCGTTCACAATATCTTATAGAATCAGGTCCGTATGTACCATCATGATTTCCATGGCAAATTACACATCTTGTAACATCGTTATTCTTGAATCCGCTCAAATTTCCTAAGTTGTGATGTGTCTTATTATTACTTGCTATGAAAGGAGTGGCTGTCAAATCCTGTTCATGACATGATTCACAACCACCCCATTTCCTGCCACTTGTTAGATTGATTACTTTAAAAGTTGTACTGGGTGTCAAATTGGATAGTGGGGAAGTAGCTATATAGTGTCCATCGTCAATATTATCTACCAGACTTCCATGACAGGCTCGACAATGTCCAACCGTTGCAGCTTGTGTTTCGTGATGCGGTCTTCGAATATTCATCCCGTTAAAGGTATTATTATGGCATTGTAAACAATTCCTAACCATTGTAATACCAGTCCCATCTGGAAGAACAGGGTGACAATCTTTACATTGAAATGGCTGACTTGTGTACCGATTTATAGTATTGTTCGCTACAAGGTTATGATGCGTGTCAGGTACACCTGATGCGTGGCAACCTCTGCAAGTGCTCTCTTGATAAGTGACAAATAATGTATCATAGACTCCCATTCTTTGGGGTACTGGAGGTAGCGCAAATGCTAAACTTATGAGAGTAATGAATACTATACCTGGTATTACATAATATATTATTAGATGATGTTTCCTATCCTTATCCATAAAATTTTCATCCCTTGTTTTTCTGCAGTCTCCCAATTTCTCCATTTTCTGACATGAATAGAAAAAAAATTGAAAGAAGAGATTATGTATCCCTTCTTTCTTTCAATTTTGGTTTTTTATATTTACTCCTTACGAGATTTTAGCCGTAGCTGTTTTACCAGATGCTGTTTTCACTGTTACCATTTGGTTTACTTTGAAGTTGGTAGGAACATTTGCTACTATCGTTGTAAGAGACCAAGATTTGATACTCTTAGCATAGTAGGTCTTTCCTGATATGACAATCCAAATGTTGTTCTGAGGATTTTTCGACGGCTTAGTTTCAAACCCTGAACCAGCAATGGTTAAGACTCCATTTTTCAACGTCGCCGACGTGATAGATGGCCCTGGTGTTGGTGTTGGTGTTGGTGTGGGTGTTGGTACTGGTGTTGGTGTTGCTGTTACTCCAGCTACGATTGTTGCTGTGGATTCACCGGTTGGTGTCTCCACTTTTACAGTGTCGCCGACTGCCGCTAGGGAAGCTGCTGCTACTGTCTGGGTTTCGGTCGAGCTTGTGATACTATCCGAAAATACGGTTCTTCCATCAGCCTTGGTAATGGCAACCGCTGACTGACCGGCTCCAAGTCCTATACCATCAATGGTCAGGACTCCGTCTGCCAGTTGCGCTGAGGCAATTGTACCCGGTGCTATAGCTATCACTGTGGTCAGTGTGCTTGTCACGCCGCCTTTTTCGACCTGGACACTATGGCCGCCTACGGCCAGGTTCACTGTCACTACTATCTGTGTGTCTGTCAGAGACTTCTGTGTTGCAGCCGCTCCATCTACTAATACCGTCGTCGTGTATGGAGCTTCCACAAAGTTGCTGCCTGTGAGGGTTACATCTGTGGCTACACCAGCAGTCAACACTCCTGGAGCTATACTCGCCAAACTCATAGCTTTTGGACCTGGGAATGGATTATCAGCGCTGGTCATCCAACCCTGATGGCACCCATTGCAGTCTGAGTTATTTCCTATATGGCCGTATCCAGCTTTTCCTTGGTCAATGGTTTGTTGAACAGTTAAACCAGGAGCACTAGCCTCAATATTGTGTATGGTCTGTACAGAGTGACACTTTTCACATCCAGTACCGTTGAGTGTATCGCCTGCATTAATCATTGTTGAATTTCTGAATTCAAAATGTTTCTTAGAGGTATCCCATTGGAACATTGAGGTGTACGATGGATATGATTGATTCAACCATACTTCATACCTCTCCGCACTTGGCTCTGGATTATAGTCTGGAACTGGTTCTGCTCTAAACCCAGATGATACATGACAATTGTTGCACTGGTAACCTACCCAGAATCTCACGGTATGGTGAGTAGTATCGCTGTTATAGATTTGCGGGTTTGCCGTTGGATCGGCATCGTGGCAAGCTAAACATCCGCCCCATACTCTTCCGCCTCCAACTGTGGCATTTATCTTGAAACTGGCCATTGGAGTTACCATCGATACATTGTAGGATGGTACGTAATGGTTATCGTTGTAATTGGCTACAAAACCAGAACCGTGACATCTATTGCACTGTCTATCTGCAGCCAAATGAGCAGCTGGAAGCGCTAGATTTGACGATGAATTCTTTATCGTATTGTGATGCGGTCTGCCAGGGGATCCTCGAATTGCTGACAGGTTTACTGTGTTAGGCGCGACAGGTGCTCCATTGTGGCAACCATGACAATCCCTTTCTATATATACCGTTTGAGTACTCGCTTGCCATGGATGACAATCCGAGCAACCCAGTTGAGTATTTCCTTTTCCTACCATGAAGTGGTGGATATCAGGAGCCGATGGATGGCAACCTCTGCAAGTGGTCACTGACAGATTTTGCATTATTGTATCTGGGAAACCAATGTTTTGATTTACCGGCGGTGCCGGTATAGCTGCTATTCCTATTCCAACTAATACTGCAAACAGCAGTAAGGCTGGCACTATTTTTTTAAAATGTTTCATATTTTTACTCCTATCCTCCTTTTTTTATCGCAAAATATGTGATAGAATAATTACTGAAGTCGATTGACTCTCCTATGAATGAATCAATTTGCTTATCCTTATCCTAACCACAAATTATTACGACATTGTCCTATGTATAGGACATTGAATGTTATGCCATGCGTGCTAATATACTTTTCTATTGTTTTATGCATAATGAAAACAGAGTGTCTATTACCTTTGGATTTTTTTCGTTATATGATATAATAAGTCACATGATTTATTGGATGGGCTCCAAGCCAAAATCAAATCTCTGGCTTTTATTTTGAGATTCCTTTAACTATGATGAGAAGACCATCTGGTTTTCCGTTTGTCCTTCCGTATTTCGAAATAATGAAACGTGTACTGGAAATAAGGAGTCTAAATTAAGTTTAAAGAAGAGATTTAAATCCCTTCTTTCAACGTTTCTACTTATTCTCCGCTACTCGCTGTCATCGCTTCGACTTTTTATTGTACAGTTACCGAAGCAACCTCCAGACATAGATCCGCTATTTGCACTCATCGGATTACCATTCTGGTCCTTGGCAGTCACCGTAAATGTCTGAGTACCTCCTCTTATTCACCTTTGCCGATGATGGTAAACTGTTATTGATTTAGCATGGGTGTTGGTGTAGGCGTTGGTATTACAATAGCAGCCGTTGCTTGTCCACTGTTTGCCGTTATCACTTCTACCGTATCTCCTGCTGCTACTGAACCAGATAATGTTGCCACTATCTGTGTATCGCTCCAGCTGATGATACTCGCGGAATAATTGATTATTCCTGCATGACTGAAAGTGACATATTGCTGAGCATTTGTTGCTGGTTGATTTCCCAGTCCAATTCCGGAGATAGTTAAGGTTCCGCCATCCAATGTCGCTGAAGACAAAGTGACCACTGGCACAACAGTCAATGTCGACAGTTTGCTAAGCGTATCGCCGCCTTTCACAAGTTGTACTGTGTGGACTCCTGCACTGAGTGCCGGAATGTTAACCACTATCTGTGAATCTGTTATAGATGTTGGTGTATATGTCACTCCATCTACAGTTACTACAGATGAATAGGCACCATTCACGAAGTTCGAACCTGTGATGGTGAGAGTAGCAGCAGTTCCTGCAGCCATTACTGACGGGCTTACACTATCCACATATGGAACAAGGGCTCCCGGCGTCCATGTCTCTGCTGGCGACCATGAAGGCAGCCATGAATTGTGACAACCAGAGCAATCCGTGTTATTGTTTATATGCCCAAGTCCTTGCTGTCCACCTGGGGCAGAGTTAAACTGGATGTTATGGATCGACGAGACACCGTGGCATTTCTCGCAGCCTGTACCATTAAAGGTGATATTAGTTGTTCCTGGTTCAAATACATCGGTTGCTTCAATGGTTGAGTTCCTAACTTCCATCGCATTGGTGAGAGTCTCACCAGTAAATGAATTATTTACGGTGATTCTCAATGGATCGGTTCCACCTGACGCAATTACATGGCACCAGAAACATGCCGCGCCCGGAGTCGATGCATTTTGGAATGCAGTCTTACCACCGAATCCGCCAAAACCCAATATTTCCTTGTGATGGTTGTCGTGGTTGCTGCCAATTGCTGGCGTTGCTGCAGGATTGGGGTCATGGCATGATAAACAACCTCCCCATACCTTATTGCCACCAAGTCCATCCGGTTGTGAGAAGTTGGTTGCTTTAAAGGTAGCGAAGGGGGTTATCATGAAGCCCGTAGCATAAGATGGTTTATAATGTCCATCGTTATAGTTGTTTACGAAACTGCCGTGACAGAAATTGCACGTCCTGTTTGCAGCAGGTGTTCCAATATTTGCGGTATCGCTCGATGTATCGACATGGTGAGGTCTACTGAAATTGCCTACATGTCCGCCGATTGAATCGCCCCAGAAACTTGTCCCATTATGGCAATCTACACAGCTTCGGTCCAATAATATTCCATTCCCTACTCCTGGATTGGACGGATGACAATCCCCGCAGCCGAAAGGGGCTTTGGTTAATGGATTTATCTTTTGAGTTGGTAACAGGATGTGATGCCTTGTTGGTACTCCACCAACAATGGTGTTATTGTATCCACCACTGACGTTTGTTCCTGATGTTTGATGGCATTGTCTGCACGCATTCTGGTTAGTTGCGTTGGTCTGAAGTTGGTCTATCCCCGTATCATATAAACCAAGGTTCTGAGGCACTGGTGGCGGTAATGATGACGTTGTAGGTGTAGGTGTAGGTGCAGGTGCTGCTGTCACGTTCCATATCCACACCTGTGATACAACACCATTGGAATTGGTTGCTGTGGCTGTTATGTTCCAGATACCATGAACTCCACTGGTGTTGGCATAACCGGCATTAGTCGCACTAGTATTTGTCTGAACCTGCGTCCCGTTGATATACCAGGTTACGTTCACACTCTGGTTAACGGTGATGTTAAAGGTTGGAGTTGCACCCACGATATCATTTACAGGCGAAGACGGAGCAAAACTGGTTATATTAGGTGCTCCTGTCGGGGCTGCTGTCACGGTCCATATCCACACCTGTGATACAACACCATTGGTATTGGTTGCTGTGGCTGTTATGTTCCATACGCCAAGGACTGCACTGGTGCTGGTATAACCGGCATCGGTTACACTCGTATTTGTCTGAACCTGGCTCCCGTTGATATACCAGGTTACGTTCACGATCTGGTTTGCAGTAATGTTGAATGTTCTAGTTGCACCAAAGATATCATTTACAGGCGAAGACGGAGCAAAGCCAGTAATTACCGGTGCTAAGGTTGGCGTTGGAGTTGGGGTAGGTGTTGGAGTGGGTGTTGGAGTTGTTACCGTAACAATCCAGGTAATAGTATTGCTTACGCCGTTACCATTAGTTGCATTGACTTTTATGGTATGAGTTCCGCCAGTGAAGCTGGTTGAGAAATTGTCAAAGTTATTGTTCTGGTTAACATCGTCCTGGAACCAGTTCCATGTGGTTATACTCTGGTTTGCAGTGGCATTGAACCTTGTGCCTTCGCTATTGTTCAGGGTTAAAGTCGTACTCTGATCATTTGTCTTGTTATTGCCCCATGAAGTGATGTTGGGTGCTCCCGGTGGTGGAGAAGTAACGTTCCAGAGCCATGTCTTTGAATCCATGCCGTTATCATTGGCTGCAATCGCGGTTACGTTCCAGAATCCTGCAACTGCACTGGTATTGGTGTAATTCGCTTCGGTCACACCGATATTGGTCGAAACATTTGTTCCATTGATGTACCAGGTCACGTTCACGGTCTGGTTGGCTGTTATATTAAAGATCCTTGTCGCCCCTGCTGCATCACTGACTGGCAATGAGGGAGCAAAGCCTGTAATTACCAGTGCTAAGGTTGGCGTTGGAGTTGGGGTAGGTGTTGGAGTGGGTGTTGGAGTTGTTACCGTAACAATCCAGGTAATAGTATTGCTTACGCCCTTACCATTAGTTGCATTGACTTTTATGGTATGAGTTCCGCCAGTGAAGTTGGTTGAGAAATTGTCAAAGTTATTGTTCTGGTTAACATCGTCCTGGAACCAGTTCCATGTGGTTATACTCTGGTTTGCAGTGGCATTGAACCTTATGCCTTCGCTATTGTTCAGGGTTAAAGTCGTGCTCTGATCATTTGTCTTGTTATTGCCCCATGAAGTGATGTTGGGTGCTCCCGGTGGTGGAGAAGTAACGTTCCAGAGCCATGTCTTTGAATCCGTGCCGTTATCATTGGTTGCAAATGCGGTTACGTTCCAGAATCCTGCAACTGCACTGGTATTGGTGTAATTCGCTTCGGTCACACCGATATTGGTCGAAACATTTGTTCCATTGATATACCAGGTCACGTTCACAGTCCGGTTGGCTGTGATATTTAAGATCCTTGTCGCCCCTGCTGTATCGCTGACTGGTGATGAGGGAGCAAAGCTCATTATGTTAGGTGCTCCTGCCGGGGCTGCTGTCACGTTCCAGATCCACACATTTGATACAACACCATTGGTATTGGTTGCTGTGGCTGTTACATTCCAGATACCATGAACTCCACTGGAGTTGGTATAACCAGCATTAGTCACACTCGTATTTGTCTTAACCTGCGTTCCGTTGAAATACCAGGTAACGTTCACACTCTGGTTAACGGTGATGTTGAAGGTTCGAGTTGCACCCACGATATCATTTACAGGTGAAGACGGAGCAAAGCCTGTGATTACCGGTGATATGGTTGGCGTTGGTGTTGCAACCGTCACTATAATATCTTTATAGTCCGTTTCCATACCTGTATTTGATTGCGTACCCTTGCCATCTGCAGCGTATGCTCTTATCGTAGATGTCACTCCTCCTGTCCAGTTTATGACAGAAAATTTTTGACTCGGAGCAACCGTGATAGACGATATACTTACGGTATTTTTTAGAAATTGTGATGGGTACTTATGACAACTTTCGCACGCAGCGTTTTGGTTAGCATGTGCTGACGCTCCCTGGATAAATGCCAGAGTCAACAATAACACTGTCATTACCGTTTTTTTGTTCGTTATTATATTCCTCCTATCCTCCTATCTTTTATAATCGCAACAATATGTGATAGAATAATTACTGAAAGTCGATAGACTCTCCTATGAAAGAATCAATTTGACTTACCTTTATCCTAACCATACATTATTACGCTATATCCTATCTATAGGACATTGAATGTTATGTCGTGCTTTATATACTTTTCGTATCTGTTAATGCACATGAAAATTGGATGTCAATCATCTTTGTTTTTTTTCGATTTTGTGCAAAAAAACTCACATATACAATTATGATATTGAGAGCATCTGCCCGTAAGGACTCTCAAAATAATAGCTTGTAACTCGAGAAACGTCTAATTTTTCCCCACCGAATAACAACTGTGAAAGCGATGGCTTATTGGCATAGATGATTTCTGGTTTGCCTGCTATTCCTCCAAGCGAAGCAGCAACATCTATCGCGTCATCAAGGCTTCCGAAATCATCCACCAGTCCAAGTTCCTTAGCTTTGGCACCAGTATATACCCTGCCATCTGCGATATCCTTGACTTTACTTAAAGAGAGATTCCTGTCCTCAGCCACTTCCTTCACGAACCGGCTGTATGCCTCGGCTATGGTCTGGTCTGCATAACGTTTTTCTTCGTCTGTCAATCCCCGCCAGTCCCCTCCCATATCCTTGAACGCACCCGATTTTGAGATGTAGAACGAAGTGCCGTCCTTTGCATAGAATGCGGATCTATTCTGGAATTCCCATATCACGCCTATGCTGCCTGTAATTGTATCAGGGTTTGCGATTATCTTATCTGCGGGGGCGCTGATATAATAGGCTGCGCTGGCTGCCACATCACCCATGGAAACTACTATGGGTTTTTTAGTTTTTTTCATCGCTGATACTATCTCCTCAGCCGCTGCAGGAGAACCTCCGGGGCTGTTTATCCGCATCACTATGGCTTTGACACCATCATCATCGGATGCGTCCTTCAGGCTTTTTGTGATTTCCTCGGATGTTGCAATTCCCAATCCTGCTGGGACACTGCCTGTGAGCATCTCTCCCTGCACATAGATTACTTCAACCCTGTTTTTTGAAATTCCCCAGTCCTTGCCGCCCAGGATTACATAGAAGCTCCCGGCTATTATGAGCAGCAAAATAAAAACCGATGCTATATAAATTAATATTTTTCTGGAACCTGTCATTCTTGTAAAAAATGTGATTACGTCAGCAAATAGTTATCCCTGTTTCAAGAATCTTCAAGGCAGGCGTAAAGGTATCTTGCTTCGCTGGCTTTTATGAACTCATTGCAAACTTCCTTCGGATTCCCGTCCATAACGATATGCCCTTTATCTATCAATATCGCCCTCTCTGCAACTTCTTTTATGAAATCAATATGATGGCTTATGAATATAATGGTCGTATTGAATTTCTTGTTGATATTTTTCAGGGAATTTGCGACATCGCGAAGCGTTATCGGGTCAAGGTCGCCGAAAGGTTCATCCAGCAAAAGGATGGAGGGTTTTGAAGCCAGAGCAAGCGCAAGAGCCGCTCTCACATTCTCGCCCCCGCTTATCTGGTACGGCTTGGCATCAAGAACCTCCAATGGTAAATCCACAGCCTCAAAGATGGGCTTTGCATAATTCAGCACTTCTGTAAGCGGATAGCTTGGGAAAAGTACTCCAAGGATAGCAGGCGTAAAACCCATACTTGCAAGCGTCTCTTTAGCATTTTCCGCCGGCATATCGGTCATCTTATACAGTTCATCCAGGTCTCTATCGGATATACCGAGTTCTTTGGCGCGCTTTCTTGATTCCTCTATGACACTCTGCCCTTTTACACCCAATCTGTATGCGAGCTGCTGTTTTATTGTGGAATGGGGCGAAAGGGCGAACTCCTGGTACATGATACTGGTAATCCTTCTGACCTCCATTCTCTTTGGCGAATAGGTGGACATTTCAACCCAGTCATTGTCAACCAGGAATTCTATCTCACCGTCATCGGGATATACGAGCCCGTCCATTGCATGGAGAAGCGTGGTTTTCCCTGCGCCGCTTGGACCTATCAGCGCGGCAATTTCGCCCTCTTTGAAATCAATATTAATGCTGTCGAGGTCGAGTACCTCTCCCTGCCTGATAAGCCAGTACCTCTTGGAGACGTTGCTGACCTTGATTACTGTCTTATCGGATTTGCGCTCCGGCATAAGAACGATTGGTTTCATTTTCTTGACAAATTCCTTTAATACGTCTTCTGGCTCTCCTTCCTCTATTATTTTGCCATTTTCAAGCCAGAGCACGCGGTGAGCAAGGTAGGCGTGAACTTCAGGTAGATGCGAGACTACAAGCGTCTTGAGTTTTAATCTCTCATTAACGTTCTTTATTGTATCAAGAACTCCCTGTTTTGTCGCCGGGCAGGTCATGGTCGCTGGCTCGTCCAGAAGAAGAAGATGAGGATTCGCAGCGAGCTGCCTTGCAATCAGCAGTCTCTGCTTTTCTCCACCGCTCAGCACTGCCGAAGAATGCTCTGCCTTTTTATCGAGATTTACAAGTTTCAAATACTCCATGCTTTCCTCGTACAATTCATCATAATAAGGCGAATCTTTTTCTGGCAGTATTTCGAACCCAAATCTCTCTGCATAGAGCCTGCGGAGTACGTTTTCATAAGCAGCCCCTGGCCACAGCCCAAAATTCCGCTGGAGATGAATGGCGGTCATTTTCTGGAGTTTCTTGATATCCGCAGCCGAAGCGTCGGGTTTGACCGTAAATCCATCTAGCTCAAAACTTCCGCCGACAAAGGGCTCAATGCCCCGTAATACCTTCAGTATTGTTGATTTTCCCCCTCCGCTTCTCCCGATGATACCGAGGATTTCACCCTCTTTTATATCGAAACTTAAGCCGTTCAGGACCCTGACTTTATCAGAATCGATTACATAGTCTTTAACCAGATTATTAACTTTCAGCATCGAAAGAGCCTCCAAAACATGCGGCAATTAGTGATCACAGATGTTGCGATTTCGTAATGTTTGAACGTCTATATATTCTTGTTGGTGAGTATTCTTAGTATTTTAGAAGGTTGTTCAATTTTTTAGTCCATTTCCACTAAGCGGGTGTAGAAAGATTTATACTTTCAAAAATAGTCTGAATACCAAACGATTATGGACGAGAGACTGAGGTAATATACATGAAAATAAGCGGGCTTTTTAAGAAAAAGGATTTGATGCAAGAGGCAGAGGATTACAAACGTACAGGCAAATACGACCGTGCCCTTGAAGCTTATGGAAACATCCTGGAACTTGACCCAACGAATCTGAAAGCATGGTACGACAAGGCGTCGATACACCTTACACTTGAACAATACCTTCCGGCTCTTGACGCTTACGAGAAGATTCTGGGACTTGACCCCATGAACGTAAAAGCCTGGTATGAAAAAGGTTTCATACTGCTTAATCTCGGGAGATTGGATGAAGCGCTTGAGGCTTATGATAAAGTGCTGGAATATGAACCCGAAAATACTAAACTGCTATATGAAAAAGTAATGATATTAAGGGAATTGAAAAAGGATGAGCAAGCCCTCAAGGTATATGAAAGACTGCTTGCGATAGATCCGAATAACTCAAAAATATGGTTTGAGAAGGGACTGATACTGTCCGAGCTTGGAAAGGATGCAATGCCGGTATACGAGAAAGTGCTTGAACTCGACCCGAATCATGCAGGTGCACTGGCACGGAAAGGGTTAAACATAGGTACGAAAAGACAATACGCTGAAGGTTTTGATTTGCTTGAAAAAGCACTCAAGATCGATCCTGCAAACTGGAATGCCTGGTTTGGAAAGGGAAAGGTCTGGGGGCTCAAAGGTTCTGACCTTGCCGCCCTTGATCGGCGTTACGATGCTATGAAAGCGTATGATACAGCACTGAAGGCATATGAAAAAGCCATCGAGTTAAATCCGAAAAATTCAATATTATGGTTCGAAAAGGGCATCATTCTCAAGGAACTTGACAGGAAGAATGAGTCAATGAAGGCTTTTGATAAGTCCATTGAGATCAACCCCAACAATACAAAGGCATGGTATGAAAAAGGATTGACGTTCAAGGAACTTGGAAGGGAGGAAGAAGCCATTAACCATTTTAAGAAAGTCCTTGAATTAGACCCTTCGCATACCCTTGCGCGCCATAAGCTAAAACAATTGTAAGATGTTAAAATGGGAAGAGCAAATATGAGATTGGCAATATGTCTGTTATTAGTGTCGATGCTTGCCACGCCTGCTTTTGCCTCGGACTGGAGCATGTTCAAAAATGATTTATCGCATTCCGGCTTTACGACCGACACGGTCAATCCGCCGCTTACCCTGAAATGGACTTACGACCTCGGATATGATACAGAATCATCCCCTGTAATAGTGGGCAATGTTTTATATGTGGGCTCAAATTATGGAATCCATGCCATAGATGTTGAATCTGGAAAAGAATTGTGGAGAACGAGCACCGACGGTTTTGTTAAAGCCGTTCCCACAGTCGTTGATGGGGTCTTGTATGTCGGACCCGATGCCAGACAATTCGTTGCTATTGATACGAAAGACGGGACTATAAAATGGGCTTATAAAAATACCACAGGTGGATATCAACATTCTGCTGCAGTCGTAAACAATCTGGTTTATGTGGAAACGGACGGTACCTTTTATGCTTTGAATGTTCAAACCGGAGAACCGGCATGGGTATCGCTCATAGGAAGAGTATCCGAATCCTCTCCTGCAGTCGCAGGCGGACTTATTGTCTTTGGAACAGACAAAGGTCTTATAATGGCGCTTGATGAAACTTCAGGAAAAGAGAAATGGCGTTATGACTCAGGCATAGCAGATGTCGTATCTTCGCCGCTCATTGCAAATGGAACTGTATTCATCGGTTCAAATGATGGAGATATCTACGCGCTGACCATGAACGGAGTTCTAAAATGGAAGTACAGCACAGGGAATAATGTGGAATCATCCCCATCCATAAAAGATGGCACGATTTTTGTAGGTTCAAGGGATTCCAACCTCTATGCAATTGATGCACAAACAGGAGCCCTGAAATGGCAATTTATGGCAGGAGGCTATGTGGATTCTTCGCCAGCGATTTCAAACGATGTTGTGTATTTCGGAGCAAGAAGTAATATGATATATGCTCTTGATGCAGATACCGGACGTGTTCTCTGGAGAAATACCACCGGGCAGGACCAGAAGGATTACATAACTTCCCCTGCTCTATCCGGGAATATGCTCTATGCGGTAACCAATGGCGGGCGTGTATTGGCGTTTTCCGGGGCACAGGTAACACCGGCAGCAACTGCAACCCCGACAATAAAAGAAACAACTGCTTCGCCAACCGCGACACCGACCTTAAGCCCGACTGCCACGCCGACTGGAACACGTAAAGCTCCAGGTTTTGAATTTTCAATAATAATACTGCTAATAACGATTGCAATAATAAAACGATGGAGAAATCGGTAAATTACCTTGCATGGAACAAATCCTAAAAGGGACTATAATATACGGCGACGAGTTTGAGCCTGTTGATGGTTATATCACTATAGACAACGGCATAATTATAAACATTGAAGAAAGTAGAGTTCGCACCGATACCATAATCGCCCCATGTTTTGTTAATGCGCACACCCATATAGGCGATTCTGTGATTAAGGATCCGCCTTACCAGCCTCTTTCAGAACTTGTGCAGCCTCCGCATGGCTTGAAACACAGAACTTTGAAAAAGACTTCCTATGATGACCTCGTCAGCTCGATGAAGGCGAGTATTGCCGATATGATACAAACAGGCACATGCGCTTTTGCTGATTTTCGTGAAGGGGGACTTTCCGGTGTTCAGGCGCTCAATGAAGCACTCAAGCCCGGTGATAAAATAAAAGCGCAGATATTTGGAAGACCTATCGATCAGAATATGGATTATCTTCCGCTTTGCGATGGAACAGGATTGAGCAGCACTAATGACATCGATATCGAGATTGTAAAGGATATTATCAGTCAGACGAGAGAAAAAATAAAAAAATTTGCCATCCATGCAGGTGAAAGAGATTCATCCGACATATCCCCGGCACTTTCACTTTCGCCGGATTTCTTGATTCATCTGACCCATGCTGAAAAAAAAGATATAGAGGCAGTCGCAGAAGCCGGAATTCCTGTTGTGGTGTGCATGCGCTCAAATCTCATTACAGGGTCAGGGCTTCCGCCTGTTAAAAAAATGCTGGATGAAGGTATTCGTGTTGCTGCGGGAACCGATAATGTTATGCTTAATTCTTTGAACATGTTCTCTGAGATGGAATTTCTTGCAAAGATAAATCTTTTGGATGACAGACAAGTATTTAAGCTGTGCACGCTAAATGGGGCAAAAGTGTTAGGAATAGATAAAGAATTCGGCTCCATAAAAAAGGGGAAAAAAGCAAGATTGATGATCCTGACAAAAAAATCCAATAATATGCAGGGTATAACAAACCCATTGAGCAGTTTGGTAAGGCGGGCAAGACCGGATGATATTATTGAAATAATCTAAGGTGTTAGGAGGGATGTATGTCAAGCAAATTGTATAAAAAAATATTGATTGCTACAGACGGTTCGGAATATACAAAAAACTCAGTTGATTACGGAATAGACCTGGCAAAGAATACAGGATCAAAACTGCATGCTATTTATGTGGTTGATACCGCAGCTTTTGCCTCAATACCGATGGATGCCGCATGGGAAAGCATGTACGAGCTTTTAAGGCAGGAAGGCGATGAAGCCACAAAGTATGTGGCTGACAGGGCGGAAGCCGAGGGTCTGGATGTGGAAAGAAATACGGTTGAAGGGCATCCTGCCGATGAGATAATAAAATATGCCGAAAAGAACTCAATCTCCCTTATAGTAATGGGAACATTGGGAAAAAGCGGGCTTGACAGATTCCTTCTGGGCAGCGTGGCTGAAAAAGTGGTGCGCACGTCGAAGATACCTGTACTTGTGGTGCGCGGTAAAAAATAAAAGACCATAAAAGAGGAGAAAAAATGGCTGATACTCCAGAAAGCATCACAGTTGAAGAAATAATGGTCAGGGATGTTGCTTCTGCTGAATTACCCGGATCCAGAGACGAAGTTCTTGAGATATTAAAGACCAAACATATTTCAGGAGTTCCGATTGTAAAAAACAGTGAGCTTGTAGGGATTGTTACCAGGACAGACCTGTTGAAGAACCCTGAAGAGGAACAAATAGCGATACTGATGACCCGGAATGCTATCACGATCACGCCTGATAGCTCAATCGTTGAAGCGGCACGTTTGATTTTAGAAAACAATATCAGGCGGCTGCCAGTAGTTGAGGATCATTCTCTATCTGGTCTTATTACAATAGCTGATATAGTGGGAGCTATAGCGAGGTTGAACATCAAAACCCCTATCAGTGAATACATTGGAAATAATGTGGTTTCTGTATGGAGCGAAACCCCGCTTTCAGTAGTTGGCGCGATAATGGAATTAGCCGATGTGAAAGCCGTTCCTATCCTGGATACGAGTCTCACGCTGGTTGGCGTGGCGGCTGATAAGGATCTTATCAGTGCGAGCATAATCGATGACAAGACGGTGATGACGGATATGTCTGCCGGCTCCGATGACGATGCATGGACATGGGAATCCCTGCGCGACACAATGAGTCTGTATTACAGCGTCTCTAAAATCCAGCTCCCGGATTCGCCCGTGAAGGATATTTTAAAGCTCACGGGTGAGCCGGAAACGGCAGCGTTAAGCTCGCAGGTCAGCGATTGTGCCAGGAAGATGAGGCGCAACAAGATTGACCAGCTGCCTGTAATAAACAGCAAAAGAAAACTTCTGGGTTTATTGCGCGATAAGGACTTGCTGAAGGCTATAGTGTAGGTTTTTTGAAGTACTTGCAGAACGTAAAATCAGAGAAAACAATAAGAACCCAACTATCTGCTCGCCTCTTTAAACCTCTTCACTACAAAATCCCTGTCAAGCGACTCTAAAAAGTGCCCAGCCCTCGGTCCTGATTTCAGCCCGAGAAGCGCTGTGTACACAGCCTCAAAAACCTTTTTCCCATCTATGCCGCACTCAGCTGCCACTTTATACATGTTATCATGGATTTCCTGACCGCTCATGCCTTGCTCAAGCTCATCAGCCAGAATCGAAAGCGCAAGCTTCTCTTCTTTTGTGAAACTTTTCACCTGCGGAGGAAGTGTCTCCTGGACTTTGAATTTCACAAAGGCAGGCGCATACTTCGAAAGCCAGTTCCTTGCATTATTCGCCCTCTGCCTGATTGCTTCCACATCCGAGGTATCGTAACTGGTGCGCCTCAATACTGTGAGCAGGTAATCAAAACCCCGATCATCTGCAATCTGCACCGCTGTAACCATATGCCTGAAAGGGATATCCGTGGGCTTTGAAGCCTCGGTCTGGGAAAGCTGATACGCGCGCTTATCCCCCTCAACGCGGTCATACTCATCTATAAGATTCAGCAGTGCAAGCCCGGGGTCAAACTCGATGTGTTTTTCAGGCTTCTGCCTGATAATCAGGTAGCGAAGCACCTCTGGCGGCACTATCTCAAGCATCTCGTTTATTGAAATCGCAAGACCGGTGGAGGAGTGCATGGCACCTTTGCCCTTCAGCATAATCCACTCATACACTATCGGATAGGGGGGCTCGTAATTGTATATCTCACGGCTTATCCTTTTTCCGGTATCGTAAGAACCGCCTGCTGTGGCGTGGTCCTTGCCGAAAGGTTCGACCGTCGTGCCGAATATGGGCCATCTCGCAGGCCAGTCAACGCGCCATGTGAGTTTTCCTCCTCCTTTAATGGAAACAGTGCCGGAAGAGCCGCATTTGCAGGCATAATCAACCGTCTCCTTTTCGATATCAAAACCCGTAACTCTGGTGGTAGAGAGGCGCCCGCATTCATTGCATATAGGATTGAACGGGTTCCAGTCAGGTTCAAGTTCCCGTCCTGATACTTCGGAGAGTATTTTTGCTATTGCATCCCTGTTGAGCAGCGCTTTCTTAACGGCTTCGACGTATTTCCCCTGTTTATAAAGTTCATCTGCCCTGTAAACAACAGGCTTGATGCCAAGAGCGTGCAGCGCCTCAATAAATGGCAGCAGGAAATGCTCGGCATAACTCTTATGGCTGCCGCATGGGCATGGAATCTCGGATAGCGGCTTTCCCACGTGGTCTTCATAATCCTTGGGAAGGAAGGGATACACTTTGCGCAGCGGGTCGTAGGTATCTGCTATGTATATGAGGCGCACATCCGCGCCCTTATCCGAAAGCGCCCTGTATATCGCATCTGCTGTTACTACCTCTCTCATGTTGCCTATGTGGATCGCGCCTGAGGGAGTAATTCCCGAAGCTACGGTATGCTTTTTTCCCTTCGTGAGCACATTTTCTGCGATAACGTCTGCCCAGTGTATCGTCTCTTCGGTCATCGCCCTTAGAATCGCATAAGAGATATTAAAGGATACTCTTATCGTTTGCCTGCACAATCCTGAGAATATGGCGCGAGTAGTTGTTGGAGGGACTTTTGACCCTCTGCACGACGGTCATAAGGCCCTGTTGATGAAAGCCTGCGAGCTTAGCCGCAAAGGGGAATTACTCATCGGGCTTGCTTCGGATGAAATGGCTAGGAATAAGCCCCACAGCGTAGTTGATTATCGCTCGCGCTACGATGAAGTCAAGCGATTTATCAATGCGCAGGGAATAAGTCCTGTGATTATCAGGCTTGATGATCCGTATGGTCCTACTATACATGATGATTTTGATTTTCTTGTGGTATCCCCCGAGACCCTTCCTGTTGCGCTTAAGATAAACATGATACGCAGGGAAAAGGGTTTGGGGGAGATAGAGCTCGTACTTGTCGATTATGTTCTTGCAGATGACAGCTTGCCCATCTCCAGCACGCGCATCAAAAAAGGAGAAATAGATGCGCACGGGAAGGTATTGAAAAAGAATGCTCATAGAGCCACGAGCGAAAGCTTTATCTAAAATCACTTTTAACATTATCATGAGAAAGGGATAGTGTAAACTATAATTCCAATCTCGCTAAAGGGAGGAAAAATATGCCAAAAGTAGTTGTTGTGTATCTCAGTACATCAGGTAATACAAAAGCGATGGCAGATTCAATCGCTGAAGGTGTTGAATCAAGGAATGTTGCTGCTGCGGTCATGAATTTCCATGAGGCGAGAATAGAAGAAATCAAGTCTGCGGATGCCATTGCCATAGGCTCTTCGACTTTCTATTATAAGATGCTGCCCCCGATGGAAAAATTCATTGACAGCCTTTCAAAAGCGAATGTGAAGGGTAAAACAGGTGCAGCCTTCGGCTCTTATGGATGGAGCGGTGAGGCGCCTGTGATGATTGCGGAAAAGATGCGCGAACTCGGTATTAATGTTATCGACCCTGTACTGCGCATACAGTATCAGCCTACAGACAAGGATCTTGAAGAGTGCAAGAGGCTGGGAAAAGACTTAGCCAACAAATTGAAAAAAGCGTAAGTAAAAAGGGCTGCAGAAGGCGTTGCATATAACCGTGTTCTTGTATCTGGAGACTTTTTTATGTCGAAATCACTTTTAGAGATGACAAAACATTTGTATTAAGTATAACTATAATAGAATTAATGTGGAGTATTATCCAGGAAAAATTCAAGAACCACCCGGCTCAGGAAAAAGTTGTAAGACTGCTTTTAGAAAGGGGTTTCCAGATAAATAAAGACGGCAGGGTGGTCTCAGGCAGTATCGAAATACCTCACACCCAGATAGCTCAGGAAATCGGAGTGGACAGAAGGGTGGTTGACGCAACCTGTGAAACCGTTTCAAAGGATGCAAAGCTCATGGCGATATTCCAGAATATCTGCACCATGCCACTCCTGCGGGAAGTCGCGCCTTTGCTCGGTCTTGGCGTCATAATCATCACGCCCGACGACGCTGCCAGAAAAGGGCTGCTGGGGAGCGTGGCAACATCTGTGGCTGAACACGGAATTATTATCAGGCAGGCTGTGTCTGACGACCCCTACCTCACCGAAAATCCAAGGCTTACCATAATTACGGAAGGAAAGGTGAGCGGGGAGCTTGTGAACGCTCTCACGAAGATAAAAGGGGTAAAAAGCGTGACTGTTTATTGATCCGGCTTGATTTTTTCAGGTATAAGTATCTCAAGCAACTATTTAAACCTAAAAAATAAAAATAAGATGCATGGCAGATGGCGAAATAATCGAGAAAATAACATCCATAGATGAACAGATACATGACCTCAGAAAAATGGTTCTGGAAAGCGGCAGCCGCATAAAGGAAGATGAGACCAAATCGGCAGCCAGAGCTTGGCTTGCAAATGCTAAAAAACTTGAAAAAAAGTGGCCAAAAACTGCCCCTTCTGTCCTCGAAATGACAAAAAAGGACAGGAGACACAATGAATGAAACCAATTTGCATTGACGCAAATGTTTTTATTGCTTCAACAAAAGGGAACGAGCCTTATTCTCCTGATTGCAAGCGAGTGATTCAGGCGGTAGCTGATGGTGAATTCTATCTAATCGAGCCTACAATCTGCCTGACCGAAGTTATACGGAACATAACAAAATACCTTGGGATGGAAACTGGAAAGACTCAGGAGAACAACCTCAGGCGGATGGTTTCTATATGGGAAATCTGCGATGGCCATTTCTGCACCAGCGCGGGATATACCGGGGCGCTGTACGGAACTTATGCGATGGATTCTCTTTATCTCGAAACTGCGCTAAAACACCATGCAGTCCTCGTATCCTTAGACGAAGATGATTTTATATTGCGAATAAAGGGACGTGTTGAAATTGATATTTATCACCCAAAAGATTTCCCTTAGTACTTGAATTGCGTGCCCCATTTTTATCGATAAAATGCAACTTCCTCAAATATCCTCAAGCAGGGTAAATCCATAAAAAAGCCTTTTTTCAAGCTCACCCAGTCCCTCAAGGTCGTCCCTTTCTATTATCACACCGCCCGAGGCTGTTAAGGTGCCATCCACGTTAGAAGTTTCATGCATTAATACTGTATCCGCGCTAATCTTACCGAGAATCTTGCAGTTTCTTCCCAGAATTACCTTTCCTTTTGTTGAGACAAGATTTCCGTGGACTATACAGCCTCGCCCTATGGCAACATCATCCGTTGCGCGGATACTGCCGAACAGTGTTACGTGGTTTCCCATGGAAAGGGAACGGGCGCGGATATTGCCGAGCAGGCGGCAGTGGCTCCCTATTTTAGCTGGTGAGATTGTCTTGATTGCTTCAAGGCTTATCTTTGTCCTGTTGGGTATTGAAAGAACTTCATTATCCGGCATATCGTCCGAAAAAAGCTCGGAAAGCGCCTTTTCAACCTCCTCCTCGTTTCCAAAGCGCAGCAGTGCCATCAGATAAAGGAATAGGAACATGACCACAGGAAGAGGGTTGCGCACAACAATCCAGCCTTTAACATCGTACCCGCCATTGATTTTCACATTGTTTCCAACATCAAGATTGCCTGCAGCAAAGAGTTTCCCGGAAATATTGACAAATTCCCCGAGATACGCATCTGTCTTTGTCCTCACATCGCCTGTAATCTCAGACCACATGTCGATTCTGACATCACCCTCAGAGATTATGTTGCCTGAGACCTTCACGTGCTCGCCTGCGATTACGCTTCTGGCAATCAAACCATAGCTCAGCTCTGCGTAGTTTCCCACAAGAACATCGCCTTTTACCACGATGGAATGCTCTTCCATGACTGTATTATCGGGTATGAGCAGTACCTTCAGTTCAGGTATTGTAAAGCCTCCACGTCATTATAGCCGCAAGGGATGATAAATATTAATATCACCAAGTAGAATTAACTGTCATGTGCGAACTCAGGGTAATTCTCAAAGGAAATACCGTAATGGAAGATGTTGTTAGGATAACAGCGAATGAAGATTCGATCAAGCTCCAGGGCATGCTGGGCGAGACCAAGACCATTCACGGCAGGATTATGGATGTTAATTTAACAAAACAGGAAGCTATAATAGGAGAATAACGGATGAAGGCGAAAGTTGCAATCAACGGCTATGGAACGATAGGAAAACGCGTGGCAGATGCGGTTGCGGCGCAGGACGACATGGAAGTTGTCGGTGTCGTGAAGACGAAACCCAGTTTTGAAGCATGTATCGCAGAAAAAAAAGGATACGAGCTTTATACCACAGCCAGAGAGAATATCGAACTCTTCAAAAAATCAAAAATAAATGTCAGCGGCACCCTTAATGAGCTTCTTGACAAAGCTGATATAGTCATTGATGCCACTCCCGGCGATTTTGGGGAAGAATATAAGAAGCTCTATGAAAAACATAATATCAAAGCAATCTGGCAGGGCGGGGAGGAGCATGAACTGGCTGGCTTTTCTTTTAATTCAGAGGCAAACTATGAGAAAGCCCTTGGCAGGGATTTTGCAAGGGTGGTCTCATGCAACACCACAGGGCTGGTGCGGGTTTTATATGCGCTCGATGCTACTTCTGGCGTGAAGAAGGCAAGGGTTACGTTGATAAGGCGCGCTGCAGACCCCAATGATATAAAAACAGGTCCTATAAACGCACTTATCCCTGACCCCATCAAACTCCCCTCGCACCACGGTCCTGATGTGAACTCGATTCTTCCGGATATTGATATCACAACCATGGCAGTAAAATCCCCAACCACGCTTATGCATCTCCATGCGCTGAATGTCGAACTGGAAAAGGCAATGAGTGAAGAGGAGGTTATAAAAGTCTTCGAGGAAAGGCCGCGCATCAGGCTTGTGAGCGGCAGGGACGGGATAAAATCCACAGCAGAAGCCATGGAATTCGCAAAAGACCTTGGAAGGCCCCGCGGAGATATGTGGGAGAACGTTGTGTGGAGGGATTCGATTTCTTTCCATAAGGGGGAGCTGTATTTCTTCCAGGCGATACACCAGGAATCCGATGTGGTTCCTGAAAACGTGGATGCAATCAGGGCAATGCTTGAAATGGAGAAAGACGGGCTAAAATCTATAAAAAAGACGAATAAGGCTCTTGGAATTTAAGGCTTTAGCATTATTTTTTCTTTTGCAAAATCTTCTTTGATCCTGCCCACAACAATGGAAACAATGCTATCTCTCTCTGAAACCTGATTTACCCAGAATCGAAGCTCAACCCCTACATTCCATGACGAATCGCCAGGTGTTATCCCTGTAACTAACACCTCAATATCATGCTGCTGGATTCCCTGTCTATTTTTGGCTGCTGAAATCATTATTTTCGAGACTTTTTTTAAATCAGCGCCCGATGTCAGGGATAGAGGTATCTTCACCTGAATTCCCCCTGTTTTTGAATAATTTACGATCGCACTGGATGAAAATGTGGAGTTTGGAACCGTGATCATTCGACCATCAAAGGTCCTGATACGGGTACTTCGAATGCTTATATCCTCTACAATGCCAGGGCTCCCCATAATATCAATGACATCTCCTGCATCAAACGGTTTTTCAAGCATGATAAGAATGCCGGAAATAAAATTCGATATAATAGCCTGAGAACTCAGACCGATTACCAGACCCATAATTCCAAAACTGGCTATAAAAGTAGTAATATTGAACTGAAAGATGTCAAGAATCATTACAAACCCTATAAAAGCAATAAAATAGGTGATGATTTTATTTATAGAGCTGATGACATTATCGGGTAAACCCGACTGTTTTCCAAAACGAGATATTGCAGTAGCGATTATCTTTGCAATAACGGAAGCAATGGCAATGATAATAAGAACATACACAATTTTTTCTACCATCATACCTGTGTTGTAACTGAAAAAAGCATCAAATAGCATATCGAATGCAATTTGACCCGAGATTGTATTAAGCTATCGCAATTTTGCAAAGAACGAGACCCGCGCTGCTGCTCTTCGCCTTTGGTCTGTTGCTCACCTGGGGAAACTACTTTGCCAAACAATCATACGTTTTCGGGTAATTGTGATATTTATTTTCCTGAGCATAATTTTATATGAACATAGCCGTGCAAGAAAGAGATCATAGAGCGATTACTATGACAGGTGAGGTTTAATTGGAATCCATTATTGAGGTCAGGAATCATTCCAAGGTTTTCCTCGCAAGGAGAGACAAAATAACCGGAGACTGTGGTTGCATATTTGAAGGATAAAGGGATTTCGCACCATGTGCCAAATGTGGAAGCTTTAAATATTTGTAAGTAATTACTTACTAAATGTGGACGAGACTGAGCAGAAGATATTAGATGCAGCCATGAAAGTGTTTGCCAGCGAAGGATACAAAGGCGCAACTACCCGCAGAATCGCACAAGAGGCAAATGTTGCTGAACTGACTTTGTTCCGAAAATTCCAATCAAAAGATAACCTACTGAAAGAGGTTTTGATTAAGAAACGTGAGCCTGTACTTTCGGTACTCGATTCTTTATTCAGGATGGAAGAGGAGGCAGACCTTACAACAAGCCTTCACAACTTAGGTAAAAACATTGCAAAGACTATGAAGGATAGAATGAAAGAACGTGAATACCTTATGTTCATGTTCATGCTGATCGAAGAAGGGCGAAGGAGACCCGAAGTCGCTGAGATTTTTTCATCTATTTTTCAAATGAATATAGCGCGCCTGAGCGAATATTTTGAGCTGCAAATAAAAAATGGAAAAATGCGTAATGTCAATCCTCGATCGGCGGCATTGGTTTTTGTCAGCTATTTCGTACACACATCTTTATTAAAAGGAGTACTTAGTGATGATGTTTTGGGTGATAGTGAAAAGGAGTTTGAAGAGTTTATTGACATATTTACAAACGGTATCGTAAAGTCGAGGACAAGAAGATGAGGTGAGTAACTTGGAATCCATCATTGAGGTCAGGAATCTTACCAAGGTTTTCCTTGCAAGGAGAGCCAAAATAACAGCAGTAGATGATATCAGTTTTGATATATTTAAAGGAGAGATTTTCGGCATGATAGGGCCCAACGGCGCAGGCAAGTCCACTGCATTTGCCATGATGACGACTTTGATAAAACCTACAAGCGGCAGCATAAAAGTTGCTGGTTTTGATGTTGAAAAGGAGGATGACAGGATAAGGGCAATCATAGGTATAGTCCCACAGAAGCTCAGCCTTTACCCTGACCTCACGGCGCGTGAGAACCTGGAGCTTATGGGCAACCTTTATGATGTGCCGAAAAATGTCAAGGAAGAAAGGATTGAGTACTACCTGAAACTGGTCAATCTTGAAACTCATGCAGACCGTCTTACGGGCGGCTTTTCAGGCGGCATGAAGCAGCGCCTTTCAGTTATCAGTGCTGTGATACACGACCCGCAGATAATCTTCTGGGATGAACCAACGACCGGTCTTGACCCCCAGACCAGGCAGGCTATCTGGAAACTTGCCCGTAAGTTCAATAAGGAAGGAAAAACTCTTATTTTCACTACACATTACATGGATGAGGCAGATAAACTCTGCGACAGGGTCGCGATAATGAATGCCGGTAAACTGTTGGCACTTGATACGCCGGAAAACCTGAAGAAGGCTTCAAACAGCACGAGTCTTGAAGAAGTTTTCATTCATCTGACAGGCGAGGAGATACGTGATTGAAATGGATTTAAAAAATGAAATCCGGAAATCCTGGATAATTATGATCAAGGAGTTCAGACAGATCCTCAGGAAAAAAGCATTCATGATCCCGATGTTCATGTTCCCGATAGTTATGATTGTTTTTTTCGGTTATGGCATGGGTGGCACGATCAAAAATGCCGACATTCTCATCGTCAATGACGACACGGGTACAGCCTCAAGTTCCCTTGTTCAGGAAATCGGAAGCTTCATCCCCAAATACGGGGATCCCAGAATGTTCTCTATTACCTACACGAAGGATTTGTCGCAATCCGGGGCTGAGAGGAAAATAGATGCCGGGTTGTATAAAGCCGTCCTGATAATTCCGCCCGATTATAGCGAACGCGTAGCAAAAAATGAGAGCGTGACCCTGACACTGCTGACCGATTCCTCGGACACCACATCAAGCGGCATAATCATTAATTTCATGAAACAGTTATTTGCAGGAACGTCAGGTTCGCGAATTTCGTTGAATATTCCTGATATTTACGGAAAGCTGCAGTACATCGACTTCCTCACACCTGCTGTTATTGCCCTTACAGTGTTCTTCGGTACTATTCAGACCATGGGTTATGCGATAGCAGGCGAGCGGCAGGACGGCACATTAGTTCGCATTATGATGACACCTGTGAGCCGGGGAGCCGTTATTTTCGGTAAAACCCTGCATCAGCTTGTATTGCAGCTTGCCAGGGCTGTGGTACTTATAGTCGGCGCAATTGTTATCCTAGGCGTCACGATGAATGGAAGCTGGCTCCTTGTGGCTCTTGTGCTTATCATCTTCACTTTTGGGGCGGTAGGTCTTGGAATGGCTATCTCTGCCGTATCAGAGGACATGATCTCTTTTCAGGCGATAAGCATGTTAGTCGCCTTTCCTTCCATGTTTGCCACGGGCGTTTTCTATCCTTTAAGCTCTGCTCCGGACTGGATGCGCTGGATAGCGTATATGGTGCCTCTCACGTATGCCAACGATGCAATGCGCACAATCATGATCAAGGGTCAGGGGATTGGCTTTATAGCCAATGATTTGGTTATACTTATTTCCTTTGGGATTTTTTATTTCGCTCTTGGTGTCTATCTTTTCAGGAGGGAAGCATAAATGAAAAAAATTTTGATTGCCTTTTTTCTATTGGTTTTGATGTCCGCCGCCGGAGCGGATACCCCGACCACATATAACGTGCCAAGGAGCTTTGATTTTGGGCAACATTACTATTATACGTACGGAAGCCCTAATATTAATGCTACCATAGTCGGCACCAATGAATTCGACAGGGACCAGACCATTACTCTGCCTATTGACTTAATGAACCAGGGCAAATATTTAGGATTTGAGAGAGACCATACCCCTACAACCGCTGATGAAATATATGCAGCCCAGACCCAGGTCAAGCTTGAGACAAAGATCGTTGATGCATCCGGCGTAGTTGCAGCGCTCTCCGTAGATCCGAGCGGTCCGCTTGAAGTCATGTCTCCAGCCCAGCAGGTCGGTTCCATAAAGAGCGGAGAGAATACGCTTTCTCCGGTAAAATTCGATATAAAAATCGCCAAGAAAGCCAAGGCTGGCGAATATAATCTCTATTTGAATCTAACCTATGATTACCAGAAATATGTGCAGATCTCAAATCCAAACGCCACTGTACAAACATACGATGCAAGCTACTGGTACTCGATGATGAGCCAGAACCAGACCCTGAAATTCAAGGTAAAAACGCAGGCAGATTTTGAAGTGGTGCGAACCACAGGCAGCCTTTATCCCGGAAGGGAAGATGTCGTGCAGATAGCGATTAAAAATACGGGGGAGGAAGAAGCAAGGAATGCAAAGGCAATAATCAACCCATCCGACCCCCTGAGCACCACGGACGACCAGGCATTCCTCTATACCATAAAGCCCGGTGATACAGTAGTTGCCAGCTATAAAATAAAGGCAGATAGCAAGGCTGTGCCCAAGACCTATGGAGTGGACACGGTGATACGATACGAAAACCTGGATGGAGATACCGTATATTCAACTACTATGCAGGCGCCTGTTGAGGTGAAGGAGATTGGCATATTCCAGAGGTTGTTTGGTTGGCTTTATTGACTAAAAAGCATATTTGCACATTTTTCTTATTTCGATGGTAGATTTATAATGGGTTGTATTGTTGGCTACGGTCAAGGGGTCATTTTTTGTAAATCATAACAGAGCTTAAATAATATTAAAATAATTATTAAACTGCAAAGGTGGTATAATGAGCTTCTGTCC
>JAPZAS010000032.1 GCA_027460525.1 Candidatus Methanoperedens sp. | reverse complement strand
AATAAAAGTTTGACCGGCTGTGGGACAGAATTAAGTCGGGTACAAGTTTAGCAAATTGTGCCAGACGCCAGTGCAAAATAAAGCAGTTTCAATTCTATCATCCCTTTTTTGTCCCACCGTCCATCCAAAACACCTCTTATCCGCTGAAAATCCAGATTCAGAATTATTTCGGAGAAAATATTGTCCAAGGTAAATAATCGTATTATCTATAAACTCCTCCATTGTATCCTTCCACTTCCATGAACCTCTCAAAGTGGCATTTTTTCTTGGAATGACATAGACCTTAGCTTCCCCGAATCTATCGACATACGAAGGAAAGCTGTAATATTTATCAAGCCTTACGCTTTCGATTTTAACATCAATGTGTTTTAGCATCTCCATTGCTCTATCAAAAGCTTCTTTTTCACTCTTTAGACTCATTCCAAATGCTACATACAATTTTGATTCAAGATCGAGCAATTTGAAAGAATATACAAAAGCTTTAGTTCCAGAGTACTCTTTCGCTTTATCATTTTGTAACTGAATTTCAGAAGCATAATGTTTTTTTATAGTCAATGAATAGCCAGTCCCATCTCCACATGCATCAATATTCTTAACTCCTTTTTCTTTTAAAATCAGGATGTGAAGATTATGAATTGCCATCTCAACATCATGATTTGAGTACAATCTTTCCACAGTTTTATAGCCGACATCAATTCCTGAAAGGAGAGAAAATAAACCAAGCATAGAAGCCATCATTCTGTTACTCTCTCCAAACAGTTCTTTCAATAAAAGGATAGTTACCCTCTGGTTAAGATTGAGAACTGGAGGTCTTCCCCTACTTCTGTGAATTTTAATATTTGTCGCTTCATTTATCAAAGGTTCAAGGTTACGAATTGCTTCTTTAATCCTGTTCATCAATTGTTCTTCGTATGTCCGCCAATCGCGTTTCTTTTCTTCTTTGTTCTCTTTGTATTGCTTTAGCAGAAATTCTTCTATGTCCTTTATCCTGTCCCTGATATCATCACTTTTGAACATAAGCACATAATGTCCACAAAGTATATAAGTATTTACATGTATATACTATAGCATGAGAGAAATTAAAGCCGTTGTTGGCGGAAAATTGACAATAAAAGACAATGTTGAAGAAATATATGAGAAAAAAGTGACACCCTATGGAAATGGTGCCAAGATAGACGCTCAAAAAAAGTACATTGGTAAAAGAGTCTTCGTTATTGTTTTAAAGGACTGAAGTTGCTTATGGGTACAGGGCGTCTTTCATTTTTGTCCCACACCCAGTTTGACCAAAAAGTTTAAATAGCACATTTAGCTATATATAACCTTTCCGTCTGAGGCGAAATTGAAAAGACTGGGAACTATTCTGCATACTGTCGATAACCTGTTGATAGTCCGTGCTGATAAAACACTCAAAACAGGTGATTTATTTGAAAATTCAACGGTTGTCACAAAAAATATGAAGAAAATCGGAAGGATAAAAGAAATTTTCGGTCCGGTAAATGGTCCCTACATTTCCATCAAGATATTCAGAGAAACCACAGGCTCTCTACTCGTGAAGCTGAGAAACGAAAGAGTCTATTTGGCATAAAGGAATGATAAAATGGCAGAAATTGAGAAAGTTAAAGAAGTTGAGAAGACCGAACGCGAGAAGATAAGAGAAGGCATTAAACAAAAAAAGGAGAAAGAAAAGCTCGGTCAGTTTGAAAAAGCAACAGTGGTATGCCCTGAATGCGGAAGTCATACACTTGTGCACGACTATGAGCGGGCTGAACTTGTATGCAACGAATGCGGGCTTGTGGTTGATGCAGATTTTATAGACCAGGGACCTGAGTGGAGGGCTTTTGACCACGACCAGAGGATGAAGCGCTCACGTGTGGGCGCTCCCATGACCTATACTATCCATGATAAGGGGCTTTCTACAATGATAGACTGGCGGAACCGGGATTCGTACGGCAAATCCATCTCATCCAAGAGCAGGGCGCAGCTCTACCGGCTGAGAAAATGGCAGAGAAGGATAAGGGTTAGCAATGCAACAGAAAGGAACCTGGCTTTTGCCCTCTCTGAACTTGACAGGATGGCTTCGGCTCTGGGTTTATCTCAGAACGTGAGGGAAACCGCAGCAGTTGTATACCGCAAGGCGGTTGATAAGAACCTCATACGCGGGCGGAGCATCGAGGGCGTGGCTGCAGCAGCATTGTATTCGGCATGCAGGCAGTGCAATGTCCCCAGAACCCTGGATGAAATAGGTGAAGTATCAAGGGTGAGCAGGAAGGAAATCGGGAGGACGTACAGGTTTATCTCAAGGGAGCTCGGGTTAAAATTAATCCCGACATCGCCGATAGATTACGTGCCGCGCTTCTGCTCGGGATTGAACCTCCGAGGCGAAGTCCAGTCAAAGGCTGTTGAGATACTCAGGCAGGCTTCAGAAAAGGAACTCACAAGCGGGCGCGGCCCCACCGGCGTGGCTGCGGCTGCGATATACATTGCCTCAATCCTGTGCGGCGACAGGAGGACGCAGCGTGAAGTGGCAGAAGTGGCGGGCATCACTGAGGTGACCATACGGAACAGGTACAAAGAACTGGCAGAAGAGCTGGATATCGAAATCATCCTTTAGGTGCAATGTACGTCAAGGATTCAATAATAGAAGCCCAGATTGAAAAAGACTTGAAAAAGCAGCACATAAAGGGCAGGATAAAGGAGGTTGAGCGCCAGCTCAGCCTTCGGGCTGAAGGTAAACGCCGGTGCTCCGGGCTTAAGGGAAGATTGGAGAAGCTGAAAGGGGAATTAAAACTCCTCTCTGACTGATTTGTTAATTCTCTATCTGCGTTTATCCGCGTTCATCTGCGGTTAATATTAAATTAATCAATATATGAAATTTGAGGAATGGGAGCCTGTTTATAAGCTAATCCTCAAGGACATGGGTTTTGACAGGAGAAAGGATGAGCGTGCCGCGCTCTTGCTTTCTGAAACGCTTGAAACCAAGGCAAGGAAAAAAAATGAGGTTGCGGGAATAGAGGTCCTGCGAAGAACTATTAATGGGAAGGATGTCCTTGTGTGCGGGAAGGCGCCGGTACTTGCGGATGAGATTAAAGATGTGGATTTTAAAAAATACGTCACAATAGCGGCAGATGGCGCCACGAGCATATTGATGAGTAACGGCATTATACCTGATATTATTGTTACAGACCTTGACGGCAATATGGATGACGAGGCAAGAGCAGGCGCAATAATGGTGGTGCATGCCCACGGCGATAACATAGAGGCGCTCATGAAAGAAGTGCCGAGGCTGAAAAGAGTGATCGGGACAACGCAGTCAAAACCCCTGAAGAACGTCTATAATTTCGGGGGGTTCACGGATGGGGACAGGAGTGTGTTCCTTGCGAAGGAAATGGGGGCGAGAAGTATTACTTTAATCGGGTTTGATTTCAGGGATGAGAATGTTACTCCCTTGAAGAAGAAAAAGCTCGTGTGGGCTGAGAGGTTAATAAAAATAGCGACAGGTTAAATTCCATATCGGTTATGCAGCTCTTTCCTCACAGGGCAGATGCACACAAAAGAGTACCCGAAGGGTATCTTGTAACTGCAGGGTTCATCGCTCACGCATTTAATAAAATGGATTTTATTATCAACACAGAGTTCAACCCTGCAAAGCTCCATTTCGCCAGATAAACAGGAAAAGTCTTTTTTGCATCTGGTGGTCTTTTTTAAAATATCTTCGTTTATCTTAATTACCGTTTTTTGTTCCATATCTATCCCTTTGAAACATATTATTGGAGTTGTTGTATATACATTCTTCTATCGTCTTTTTCAGGTCAAATTCCGTATATCCTCACTGCCATCGCTTCCCTGAGCACCTGTTCGGCATTCGAGCCGGCATCCATGCTCTTGATAACCAGAGGATAATCATACCCCTCCATTATCATTTTAATTAACTTACCCTCGCCGCCAGCAATGACATACTGTATATCCTTATGCTTCCCGATCATCTTTTCAAGCGCCGTCCTCACCTTATCCGCATGGTGCTTGACATCCTCCTCGACAAGGCTCTGGAAGCGCTTCTGGCTCCATCCTCCTTTTGAATGCTTCCCCATAACGCTGCTTCTTACTATTTCATGTTCCGCAAAAGCATCAGCTTCCACTATGCCGGCAAACGTCTCTCCCGCATGGGCATTGAGCACAAGAATCTTATCACTATCGAGACTTTTTTCCAGGGGTTCAAGAGCAAATTGCCTGCCAAGGGCACATTCTGAATGCGATATCGGGAAAACCGGGATAACCACTAATTTTATAATCTGGTCCGTATCATAAAAAATCGCCTTGCCTGTTGACGACTCTATTTTTTCAATCAGGTATGCTGCAGAACTGTCGAGCCGGGATGCTATCGTCTCTTCTATATTCTTAAGTGTTTCATCCCGTGCAAGATAAATGGTTACAAGCGTTGGAGCCTTTGACTGCAACGAGCCGAGTAAGAAAAGAACCTCATCCAGTTTGCGCCTGGGCAAACTCTCAGAAAATCGGAAACTCAATTCACGGGGAGCCTCCTGTTTAAGTTTTTGCAGTTCATTCCCGAGCGAAGAAAGCTTCTGCCTTGCCTCGTTTAATTCCCTGTCAACCTCCTGTTTTGTCGTAACAGTTTTCTTTGCTTTTTCATCCCTTTTTTCAAGCTGGAGAGAAAGTTTCCTGTTTTCCTCTTCAAGCTCTCTTATTCTTGCTTTTAAGAAATTAATTTCTTCCTTCCTGAAAACCCCGTATTTAAATACGGGGACTGATTCAAACAATTCCTTCGCCTCTCACTGCCAGCACTGTCAATATGATACAGGGTACCCCTTTCTCAATAAATTCGATTCTGCCATTAACATGGATAACCCGTTTCGAACTATTACCCATCGTAAGCCCCGTGGCTTTTCCCAGGGCAATGGCAAGAGGGCTCTCGCCTTCAATAGCAGGCGCTTCGCCAGCCTCTATCTCGTTATCGAGTGATACATTTGCGTGGATAGAGAGAATACATCTGCCTTTTGAAAAAAATTTAAAGCTTCCCGGATTCCCTTTATGTTCTCCCACCAGCAAAAAAGGTTCATCTGTCAGGCTCGATAAACTGGTTTTTCCCCGGGTGAGGTATTCCCAGCCAGTGAACCTGCCCAGATGCTTGCAAAAAATCCGTATTTTTGAAGAAGGTTTACGCGCCGTGGTAATAATCATTCAGCTTTGATGCGTTTGACAACCACTGGTCTTTCCTTGACAAGTATTCTATGACCGCAGTAGGGACAGCGGATGCCGCTGTATTCGTAATCGATCTCTACGGCTCTTTTACAGCGGGTGCATTTATAGACCATGCTTATTCTTCCGCTTCCAGGCTAACGACTTTCTCACCCTGGACAGCCCTCAGCACAGTGAGGTGCGCCGAAGTCTGGGGCACATACGCCCCGCCTGCAAAAGTATGCAAACATTTGGTGCACTGCCAGATGCCTGTTCCTGTCCTTTTCACTTTTTTGGCTCCGCATTTTGAACATGTATATTCAGCACGCATTTTCTCTTCGATATCTGCCACAAGCTTTCTGCTCTTTGTGCCGTATCTCACACCGAATCTGCCTGCTGTTCTTGATTTCCTGCCTTTCGCTGTAGTTTCAACCATGATTATACCTCAAGGAATTTTTGCCTTAGCTCTTTTGCTTTCTCAATTGCAATATCCACTATATAATTTATCTGCTCTGTGGTGAGGGGGTGTACGCCGCTTTTCTGCATCCCGGACAGGCAACCATCCTGATTGGATATAACTGTAAGCTTCGTCCCTGCTATGCTCGCTTCATTCAGCGATGGGTCAAGCATTATTGAACCTCCCACCTCGACAGCGGTTACAGCCACAGGTACATCCCGTATCGGAAGGGGCGAATCCTCGCCGAGATCGAAGCGCTTGGCAGGCAGTTTTGCTGTCATCAGCGCGGCTATGGAGCCGAGCGATGCGGCATCCATAATATTCCCTCCATCGTCCAGTACATGCACGTCTATGAAAACCATCCATACCTTCTCTCCGGCTGTTACGCACAGCTTGGCAAGATCAATGGCTCCTGACTCACGGATACCCCTGTCCACCACCCTCGCAAGTTCGATGGCATCCTCCCTCGGAGGTCCAGATTCAAATACAGGCGAAGCTAAGGGTATAAGCTCAAGGTTGGTGATAATCACTCCCTGGTCTGGCGTATCTGGGAACGGTGTGCCGGGCTGGATTTTCACGCCGACTACGAGATGCGTGTCTCCCAGTTTTACGCGTGCAGACCCTTCAGCCTTTTCAATGACATTGGTGTCGATTGTTATTTCCCTGTACTGGTCAAAAGCTCTCCCGTCCTCTCTTTCCCCTTTAACCATAAGGTTGTAGATATAATCCTTGCGGAGTTCTGCCATTACCTCGTTACTCAAGGACATCACCCTCCATCTGTGAAGCGTATTTCTCCAGTAGCGCAGCTTTCTGCATCTCGTGAATGGCAAGGCATCCGGTCTTTGCCATCTCGAGTCCTTCCTTGAACTCTTCCTTGGTGAGATGCCCGTCCATCTGAAGCAGCGTGATCTTACCTTCTGGCGTCATTGCGATGGGCATATCAGCCTGCCCGTAGTTATCTTCATCCTTATTCAGGTCAAGAACAAGCGTATCATCTACCTTCCCCACAGCACAGGCTGAGACCAGGCTTTTCATAGGTATGCCGGCATCAGCAAGAGCTATGGAAGCGGCATTAATCCCTGCTGTTCTCGTACCAGCGTCCGCCTGCAGCACTTCCACAAAGATATCGATTGCGGAGCGGGGGAAATATTCCTCGAATATCACAGCCTCGAGCGCTTCGCGGCTTACCTTAGACACTTCAATGCTTCGCCTATCCGGACCTGGCCGCTTGCGTTCCTCAACTGAGAAGGATGCCATGTTGTACCTGTATCTTACAACAGCGCTGGTTGACTTCTGCTGGTGACGCGGGTGAACCTCCCTTGGTCCATAAACAGCTGCAATTACCTTGTTTCCCCCGAATTCAAAATAGCATGAGCCGTCTGCTCTGTTCAAAACACCCACTTTGATTTTAATGGGTCTTAGTTCATCCGGTTTTCTGCCGTCAAGGCGGATACCGTTTTCTAACAACTTTTCTGGTTTACTCATAAAATTCCTCTTGTCTTTTCTCCTTCTTTTTATATTATGAAAAGTAAATTATTTATCCCCGAGGAGCTCGTCCAGAATTCCTCCAGGTTTTTCCTCTTCATGCTCTGCTTCCGATTTTTCTTCCTTACCATGTTCTTCTGTCTTAATCTCTTTCTTGGCTTCTTTTTCAGGTTCTTTAACCTGCCCGCTTTTTTCTTCTTTTAAAAACTTGATGATCCTGTCAGTCAGACCTGAAATATGAGATTCTCTGTCGATCTTGGAGATAGCCTTCACAGCCAGATCCAGATCCTTGTCCTTACCCGTCATCCATATCCTACCATTCTGCCCGATAAAGATATTGCAGTTTGTCTCATTTTTCAGCATGGCAATCATCGAACCGCTCCTGCCTATCAATCTGGGCACTTTAGAAGGTGTGACCTCGATAATGCGCCCTTCCTTTATCTGCCTCAACCTCTGGTCATTGAGAGTCAATTCAACTTTCATATTGGCATCTACATCCCTTACCAGAGCCATTATCGAATCCCCGACAGTAAGATATCTGGACATGTCCTGGCTCTCGATTCTTCTCGGGAATTCGGATATGTGCAGCAAACCCTCGTAGGGCGAGCGGATATCCACAATCCAGTTCGAAAAAGAGACTTCGGTTATTACGCCTATGATCATGTCACCTGGGATTGGAATATATTTACCTGAAAGCGGAACCACCCTTATATGGTTTTTCAGTGACGCTATGCCGAAGACTGAGGAGAATACCTTACCATCTTCGACATATGTACCCTCGTCTGCAAGAGTTACATCATCGGATAAAAATTCACCTGGGATTACTAGTTTTTTTTCCATTTCAATCACTTTAAAAATTTAGTCTCTGCACTGCCTTTTGTCAGCCTGTTCAAGAGGCTGTACAGCTCGTCCTGTCTCCCTGCTGGGATGGTTATAACACCTATCCATGAACCGTCGTTCTGCCATTCCTGTTTTGTGAGGTTGCCAAAGCCTGCAACGCTGCCGTATGCTTTCGCAGCATATTCTGCCGGAAGTTTCACCGCGATCTTTACCTCTTCAAAACGTATCGGGATAATCGGTCTTATCGCTTTCATCGTGATGCTGACCATTTCATCCACCTCTTTCATGGGATCAATATGCACACCAGCCTCATCCATAGCCGCTTCGATCCTTGCTGGGGGATGCGGTGCTTTTGTCTGCGGGTTTATGGCATTTTGAGCGATAATATTTATTACGCGCCTCTTTTTTTCCTCCTGGATCTTTTTCTTCTGCTCTGTGGTAAGGTGAAGCTCTCCTTCCAGAATGATTTTTTCTGCAATCTTAATCGCGTCCGTGGTGCCGAAGGCACTTATAACGTCCTGCTCTGCAGGTCTGTCGCCGTTCTTTGCGTCGAGGAACACGTCCTCGACTGCAAGGATGTTTTCAAGTTTAACAGCCTCTCCCCTTTTAAGAGCCAGTGCTCCCTCAGGCTCCACAAAAACCTCAAACGTCTTGCCGTGTGTCTTGAGTCGTGCGATTATTGACTCATCCAGAGCGACCATTTCAGCTCACTCTTCAGTTTTCTTTTTCTTTTCCTTTCCCTTGGCTTCAGAAGCATGCGACTTCACGACCTGCTCCACGTATTTCTCCACTTCGGAAGGAGCGAGCTTTCTGAATTTTCTGGTTGAGAGCTCGATTATTCCCACTTCAATAGTCGAAGCATTGAATATCCCTTCGGCAGTGCTGTAAAGGGCATCGAGCCCAAGAATAATAGCCCCCTCTAATTTAATATCGTTGGTATATTTCTTCTCGAAGACTTCCATCGCTTCAGTCCTTCCAGAACCGATGCCTGTGGCTTTGTATTCCAGTAAGGCGCCGCTGGGGTCTGTCTCAAAAAGCCGGGCTTTGCTGTCATCAACGCCGGCGATAAGAAGAGCTGTCCCAAAGGGTCTTACTCCGCCGTATTGCGTATATGATTGTTTAAAGTCGCAGATTTTTTTGGAAAGCGTCTCGACGTCGATAGGTTCATCATACGTAACTTTGTTGATCTGGGATTCCACGCGGGCGCGGTCTATGAGCACCCTGGCGTCCGCCACAAGCCCTGATGTGGCTGCCCCGATATGATCATCAATCTGGAATATTTTTTCTATGGATTCCGCTTCCAAAAGTTTGCTCGTAATCCTCTTGTCCACCAGTAAAGCCACTCCATCCACTGCTTTCACCCCTACTGCTGTTGTTCCGCGCTTTACCGCTTCCCGCGCGTATTCTACCTGAAATAACCTTCCATCGGGGCTGAACACTGTTATAGCCCTGTCGTATCCCATCTGTGGTGCCATTTGCATTTATATCATCTCCGTGTGAAAAACCGTAATTCCTATGGATATGGAATTGTTTCTTTTTTTATTCTTTCTTCGGTTCTAACTCTTTAATGAGTGTCTTTTGTATAAACTTTTCCATCGCTCCTTTGATGGTTCCGGATATCCCCAGCACCAGAATGGAAACTCGTATACTTTTAGTATTATTTATGCAGGCAAGCGATGCCCTCACTTGAGTGGTTTTTTCCCGGGTGCATCGAACAATTCCATATCTCCCATCAAAAGACATAAGCATGGGATTGATCTCGCTGCATCCAGCATCGCCGTATAATGAGCATGTTGAGTTTAAAATTTCGCTAATTAATTCCTGCCTGGTTATTGTGTGCTCGCATGCAGCCTCAAAGGCAATGTACCGTTTCTTATCGCGCAGGGTTGGGAGGGTTTTCATACTATTTCAATTCCCTCCTGTATATAATCAGAAGATTTTCTCCTCAGAATCCCACGAGGGGTTGCGCTCATAGCCATGACTGCTTCTTTTTGTGTCATCCCGAACAAGCCAGCAAGCGCAGCCTTCTCTCTCGGTGAGCGAAGGTCGTAAATGGAATGGGCACTGCATGTGAGAACCATGGAAAGGTGATACTTCCGTGCATGGCGGAGGTTTGTCCTCATGAGCATCAATTCACGCACGCGCGCCTCCCCCCTGCGATGTGTGAGTGAGCCAAGGTTAAAACCGATGGCAATTGAGTTATCACCTGCTGCTTTTGCGAGCACGTTGTTGAACTCTTCCGGCTGTAAAAGAATGTCAAGCCCTTCTGTTTCCACTGCGGCACGGTTCAGTTCCTCATTTCCGCCCAATACTGTCAGTATCCCGGTCTTGTGTTTTTTTATTTCTTCCCTGATTCTTGAAGGTCTGCCTGTGATCTCAACCCCGATGTAAATCGAAAAATTCGGAGGTAAAACCTCGTTGCTTGTTACCCCTGAGTTGATGATAGCGATTCCTGAGTATCCGTACCTTTTTGCCTCAAGCGCCAGCTGGGTGATTGAATGTGAAGGGTCGGGATGGATATTAAAGTCATAAAACTTAGCATCAAACAGCGACATTATCTGGCTTAATAATTCTATGGTGTGATATAGTTATGCGATTTATGATTCTATGGGTTGATTACATAATGTTTTTGACTGTGCATCTTCGGCAATACAATCTTTTTAAATTTTGAAAACAGTTTAATTCTTAACCGGACTTTGTTGAGTTTTTGATGGCTAAGCAGGTGTGAAAGCCTTTAGAATGACGGGGCGATTGGGCTTGAACACGTTGAGGGAAAGGCAGTTGGGATTTTTAGGAGAGCAACGTATTAATGTCTTGGAATTGAATCTTGCTCTGGATAATATGAAGTAGATTTTAATGACAGATACAGAAGAAAGAAGACCGGAACCAGAATCTCTTCTGGCAATTGCCAAACAGGAAGAAGCAGCCAAAAAACGTGGAAAGTTGACCATCTATTTTGGCGCCGCACCCGGTGTCGGGAAAACCTATTCCATGCTCTCTGATGCCAGAATGCGTAAACAGGAAGGAATAGATGTTGTTGTTGGGTACGTTGAAACACACGGCAGGGCAGAGACCGAAATACTCCTGGAGGGTCTGGAAACCATTCCCCTCATTGTTTCTGAATATAAAGGCGTACAGCTTGCGGAGATGGATTTGGATGGTGTCCTGGCTCGCGTGCCCAAAATCGTCCTTGTTGATGAATTAGCCCATACGAATGCCACTAATTCCCGCCATGTTAAGCGCTATCAGGACGTAGAGGAGCTTCTGAACGCAGGAATTGATGTATATTCAACCCTGAACGTGCAGCATCTGGAAAGTTTAAATGATATCGTTTTCCGTATAACAGGAGTTCGTGTCAGTGAAACCATCCCGGACACTTTTTTCCAGTTAGCTGATGAGATCAAGCTTGTAGATCTTCCTTTTGAGGAGCTGCTCAAAAGATTGAAAGAAGGAAAGGTTTACGCAAAGGATATGGCAGAAAATGCTGTGAAGCGTTTCTTTAAGCCTGGGAATTTACTTGCACTGCGTGAAATGTCGCTGCGGCTTGTGGCAGGTAACGTAGATGAAAAAATGCTTCAGTACATGAGAGCCCATGCAATCGGCGGGCCCTGGTCTGCTACGGAGCGTGTCCTGGTAGGAGTATTAGCCAGCCCTTATGCTGAGCAACTGGTCCGCTCAGCCTTTCGCATAGCCTCTGATATGAATGCGGAATGTGTTGCGCTCTATGTAGAAACCGCCAAACATGCGCAAGTTTCAGATAAAGAACGGGAATGGCTCAAAAATGCCCTGGATCTCGCTGAAAAGCTGGGTGCACGTGTCGTTTGGGTCAAAGGGGATGATGTTGCTGAAGAAATAGCCCGCTATGCACAGAGCCATAATGTGACAAAGATCGTAATGGGCAAACCCAGGCGTTTTGGATTGTTTCCAACTCTTGCCCGGAAGATCCTGGTACGCACAAGAGATATCGATGTTTTCCTTTTTGCCGGCAAGAGCGAACAACCTATACCTAAGAAAAAAATAGGTATAGTCAGCCCGCTAAATTTTGTCATAAGCGCACTTGCTGTTATTCTTGGTTCTTTATTCGGTTTTCTTTTTCGAGATATTCTTGGTCAGATTAACTTACTATTTTTAATGCTTCTACCCGTTGTGATCATCGCTATTTTCATAGGGCGAGGTCCGTCTATCTTTGCAGCAGTCTTAAGCGTTCTCATTTTTGATTATTTCTTTATTCCACCGTATTTCAGCTTTGCGGTTTCTGATGTAAGATATTTTTTATCTTATCTCATGTTCATTGCGTTTGCCTTTGTAATTAGCAATCTTGCATCCAAGCTTCAATACAAGGTGCACCAGCTTCAACAGAGCGAGTCCAGAAATACAACTTTATATGAATTGAGCCAGGACCTTGTCACTGCCCAGAGCATTGATCAGGTTTTGCACCTGATGATTCGTCATACAAGACAAATTTTCCCATGCGATATGGCTATTTTCCTTCCTGAAAATGGACAAATTTCGGTCAGGGCTTCTACAGACGGATTCCAGATAAACCCGAAAGAACTTGGTATAGCAACCTGGGTCTGGCTCAATGGCGAACCTGCCGGCATGGGTACGGATACGCTCCCCGAAGCATGGGCGTACTATCTTCCTATGAAAACGACAGATATCGTAAAGGGTGTTGTGGGATTTCATTTCGACGCTCCTCTGCAGATTCTTACCCCCGAGAATAAGGTTGTATTTGATACCATTGCCCGACTGGGGGCTCTGGCGATTGAAAGGATTGGCGGGAAGGAATGATATGGTATCTTGTACTTGCGGAATGAATAACGAATCTATTATAAATTTCATTCTTCCTGGGTTTCCGCACCTTCTTCTTTTTTTGATGAATCCGATGTTATCTGTTCTTTTTTGACGGATTCATCAAACTTACTTCGCTTCTGCGCCTTCGTTTCAGCCTGCAGGGCAAACACATTCAGGAGGTCGGTAAGCTTTTCGTACTGTGCAGTCTCTATATGCGAATAACGAAGCGGCTTTTTGTGCTTTCTCGTTTCTTTTTTAAGCTTCTTGTACAACTCATCCGATCGCAATGTGAGTTTTTCATCAGTCGTACCTTCCACAAGCAGGACGCCTGTCGCTCCGTTCTCAAAAGCGGCATTAACCACATCGGCATCCAGTATATGGATGGAAGGCACGCTTACAAACCTGACAAGAGAAGAGTACTGCTTTCGGTTAACCCCGGCAATATCAGCCGCAGCATAGGCAAAGGGATCAATGAACACAATCACACCAGCACCTTCACTTAATATCGCCTTGAGCTGTGCTTTTAACTGGTTGCGCGTGAAATTCCTTATCTCGATTCCTTTTATCGGGCAGGCAGGTACGCAGATACCGCAGCCTGTGCATGCCAGCGGCGAAAGAACCGCTTTTCCTCCGTCAAGGCTAAGCGCATTATAAGGACAGGCGCTCACGCAGTCCCCACATCCGTTGCACTCCAGTATCATGGGTTTTTCAGGAGGAATCAGTATCATGCCTTTTCCGAGAAACTGGGAGACCTTGTGCGCGGCACCCAAGCCTTCTGTCACGGAATCGTGTATGTCCTTCGGACCGAGAACGCAACCTGCAGCAAATACAGCCTGGTTCAGGGTATTTACAGGGTCAAGCTTGACGTGTTTTTCTTCGATGAAACCGTCATCGCCGAGGGGAACGCCAAGCTTATCAGCAAGCTCCTTTGTCCCGGCAGATGGGATAAGCGCAGGGCAAAGCACGACCATGTCGAACAACTCGCGTCCCTTCCTGCTAAGGTTTGTGTCCTCGTACTGCACCATGACACTCCCGTCCTGCCTTGGTATTATTTCCGCCACTTTTCCGCGCACGTAATTGACACCCTTTTCCTGCGTGTGATGGTAAAACTCCTCAAATCTCCTGCCCGCAGACCTCATGTCGATGTAAAATATCCACGCCTCGGCATCGCCTTTCATCTTCTTGACGAGCTGTGCCTGTTTCTGCGAGTAGATGCAGCACACCTTGGAGCAGTGCTTTCTTCCTCTGCCTGTGAAATCACGGCTTCCGGCGCACAGCACGAATGCAACTTTATTCGGGAACGAACCGTCTGCTTTCTGCAGCCTCATCCCTGTTTTGCTCCTGGCTGAGAGCATTTCCTCAAATTCCACCGCTGTCAGGATGTTGGGAGAAGGATAGTTGTACTCTTCGATGAAGGACGGGTCGATGGGTTCAAATCCCGTGGCGATTGCAACAGCCCCTGCTGATATTGTACTCGTCTTTTCTTTTTCATCGAGGTTTATGGCATCCCGGGGGCAAACTTTCACGCAGGCTTCACAGCGCTTGCATTTTGACATATCGATCATGTATGCCTGCGGAACAGCCTGGGCAAAAGGCAGGAATATCGCCCCACTTGGGCATTTTCTTGCACATGCCCCGCAGTTTATGCATTTATCTATATCCACATAACGCGGGCTGTGTTTTAGTGTGATGGAATAATCCCCGGGGCTGCCGTGCACATCCGCTACCTCGGTCTGCGTAAACATGGTGATACCGGGATGATTGTGGATAGCCACCATTTTCGGCGTGAGTATGCACTGTGAGCAGTCCAGCGTGGGGAAGGTCTTGGATAAGCCAATCATATGCCCGCCGATGTACGGCAGCTTTTCGATAAGTATAACTTCATGGGCATCTGCCAGTTCAAGGGCTGTGGTTATCCCTGCTATCCCGCCTCCTATTACAAGAGTCCTGTCAACCAGTTTTTTTTCAAGAGGTACGAGTGGCTCTATGGAGCCCATGCGGGCGACTGCGCCTTTTATTAATCCTTTGACCTTTGAGTCTATGCTGGCTTTCTCGTGTACCAGAGTCACGCCTCTGGAGGGCGTGTCCAGCACTTCGGCTGGACTATGCACCCAGCTGGCTTGTTCCCTTATATTCGTGATCTCAAGCAGGTTTGGGTTAAGCCCTGCCTTTTTTGCCATGCCCCTGAAGGTTTCAAGATGCAGCTTGGGCGAGCATGAACCGATTACGATGCGGCTCACTTTTCCCTTCTCTATATCGTTTTTGATTTTTTCCTGTCCCTGGCTGCTGCACAGGTAATCCTGGATATTCACAACTACGTCTTTATTCTCCTTCAGGGAGTCCGCAACTGCCTGCAGGTCAACCACATCGCTTATGTTCCCGCCGCACCTGCACAGGTACACGCCTATTTTAGATTCGTTTTTGGGGGATTCGTTCTGAGGCTGTTCGTTTTCAGGCATATTACTTCCCTATCTTAGCTATCAATTTATCAGCAGGAACGAGGTGCTTATCCAGCCCGAGTTCGCTCGCCGGAAAACCCATGGCAAGCCCGATGAGCTGCGTGAAATAAATAACAGGCATCTCAAGCTTTATATTATATTTTGATTCCACAGCTTTCTGCTTGGCATCCAGTTGGAGATGGCACATTGGGCATGTCACCACGATGCAGTCTGCGCCCGACTCCTTTGCCATCACGAGTATATCCTTTGCAAGGCTAAGAGCCAATTCCTCGTTGGTAAGCAGTACAGGACCGCCGCAGCATTTTGTCTTATAATAATACTTAACCGGTTCCGCTCCGATGCTTGCGATAAGGTTATCCAGCGACTTTGGGTTCTCCGGGCTGTCGAACTTGTTCTCAGGTCGCGTGAGCAGGCAGCCGTAATAAGGCACAGCTTTAATCTTTAATGGGATTTTGACCTGTTCAGCCAGTTTCGCAAGTCCGAAATCTTTTACTATCACTTCAAGAAGGTGTTTTGGTTTTGTATTGCCGTCGTATTTGACAGTAAGGGCTTCATTAATCCTGTTTTTAAGAGTGCTCTCTTCAAGTGCGGACCGGGTGCGCATCAGGTTTGAATAGCAGAGGTTGCACGGCGTTGCCATGTCAAGACCTTTTGCTGAGGCAAGAGTTCTTGCAGACAGGGCAACTCTTGTGGTTCTGTCAGGAACATGGAGGGCGCCGCAACAGTTCCAGTTCTTGATCTCCTCAAGCTCGATGCCGAGGCGGCGAAATACAGCATCCACTGACATGCGGTAATCCACAGCGGTTCCGTGCTGCGCGCACCCCGGGTAATAGGAATACTTCATTTTTCAGCTCCCTCTTGCGGTTGGGGTATTTCTTGAGTCTTCTCTTTTTCTTTTGATTCGCCTTCCTGCTTTTTCCCTGCCATTTTAAAAATCGCTTTTAACTCTTGCGTATCTTCCATCTTATCGATAGACAGCGGGAGTTTTCCTTTTGCGAAAAGACTGAGCCCGAAGGGAACCTGTTTAATCATTTCCGGCTCTTTGAGGCTGTATTTTGAGATCAACAGAAATTCCGAAGCTCTCCCGTTTTTCCCTACCACGCCTGAAAAGATGCTATCGAATCTGGCATTTTTGTTCTTTACCCCTTCCGCTATGGCGATGGGTCGGAGCGCCTCTATGAGTTCAGTCGGGCGAATTCCCCTGGGACAGCGCACAGAGCATGAAAAGCAGGTGGTGCATATCCAGATAGTGTTGCTGTTCAGCACTTCCTGTTTAAGACCGAGCTGTACCATCCGCACAAGCTCACGTGGCGTGTAGTCCATCTCATGGCTTACCGGGCATGAGCCGGCACAGATGCCGCACTGCATGCAAGTTGGAATTTTCTCACCTACAGGTGTTTTTAAAATAAGGTCTCGAAAAGCAGGGTCTCTGGATTCCGCTAGGAGCGCTTCTTTTTTCATAAATTTGAGGGGAAACAGATGTAGGGTTTATGTTATATAAAGATATTGCTGCACTTTGCGCTTTGGGCATGTATCAAAACCTTTATCAGGTCTATTACCAAATCTTATACCGATGTCTGAGTTCTACGATACCCTCACAGGAATACTTGCGAGCAGGCAGATGTCCATAAGCAGCATAGCGAGGGAATTGAAAAAAAACGGACACGACCATCACAGATTGATACTCACTGGATACCTCCGCGCACTGTATGACATGGGTCATGTCGAGGAGACGGATATCCCGCCCTCAAAGGTCTATACGCTCAAAATGAATGTGAAGCGGGATATATATAGCATCGTAAAAGAGCATCTGAAAGGGATTGATATTTCTGAGAGGCTGGAAATTGCAGTTTTTATACTTTCCTCGCTGTTCCACAGACCATGTTTCAAATACGAACTCGGGCTTCTGGGAATTGAAGCACGGAAAAGCGGTGCTGTGAAGGAATCAAAGGACCCCCGCGTCAAGGATTACAGAGCATCGGTTACCCGCGTCAAAATACCTTACGACGACCCTGCATTTGAGATAAGCGATGGCAGCGAGGTTCTGGTAAAGGGGAATGAGGTTCTTATAGATATCATAAACGAGTTAATCGACCTTGATGGCTTAAAGGCAAGATTCCAGCAGACAAAACTTGCCTGAGTTTAAATACTATCAATAACAATTACCATTGGTGGTTTGTGTATGGATTGCATGGAAGCTATTAACGGGAGGCGGTCTGTCAGAAAATTCAAAGACCGCGCGGTTGGAAAGGAGATAATCGAAGAACTTCTGAAAGCAGCCCAGATGGCACCGTCAGCCGGAAACCTTCAGGCGCGGGATTTCATAGTCGTGTCCAATAAAATATCAAAACAGAAGTTAAAAGAAGCTGCCCTCGGGCAGTCGTTCATCGAGCAGGCGCCTGTTGTGATCGTGGTCGTCGCGAATATCGAGCGGTCATCCCGCATATATAGATCAAGGGGAGAGCTTTATGGGATTCAGGATGCCACAGCGGGCGTGGAGAACATGCTTCTTGCAGCGCATTCCATGGGGCTGGCGACATGCTGGGTCGGCGCCTTCGATGAAAACGCGGTAAGCGAGATGCTCGGTATTCCCCATAAAACAAGACCAGTGGCTATAATACCAGTGGGATATGCGGATGAAGCACCCGCTGCGCCGCCCAGGATGGGTCTGGACAGGGTGGTTCACATGGAAACGTGGTGACTTAACTAACCTGTTCTATCCAGTTAATCTTTCCAGGTAAAAACTCCTCGGGAATTTTCCCCTGCTTCAAGGATTCTATAATCGAAACAACGGATTTAACAACCGCAAGAGGATTCATATCCGTGGTATTTATCTCAAAGACCTTGTCCTGTCTTTCCGATGATTCCACAAGTATGACATCCAGCGCCTCAGCGTCGGCATTTTCCTTCACCTTCGCAAACGAATAGTCCTTTCTTTTTCCAAGCCGCTTCCTCAGAGCCACTGGATGCGCCCTGAGCACGATTATGGCATCGGCAGGCAGGAGGTGAGAAAGATGTCCTTCCATGATGACATCCATGCCTGGAGTCCGGCTGATTATCTGTTTCACCCGCTCCTCCAGTTTATCCATATCCGCAATGTATGTGTCCCGCACCTCATCCTTCCCCGAGTAAAGCTTTTCATTGAGAACAAGTTTGTTCAGGTCGATAATACTGTACTGCTTCCTGTACTGCGAATGCTCGCTTATGATGCCGCAAACCGTGGTTTTTCCGGTGCCAGGAGTACCCGAGAGAGCGATAATCATAAACCTACACCCCGCTTTGCGACCTCTGCGCCTCTGCGGTGAATAAAAGCAAACACCGCAAAGACGCAAAGAGCGCAGAGTTTATTAAACATAATCATAAAATTTTGCAGAGGGCATCAATGACCCTTGCGTTCTGCTCCTTCGTACCCACGGTTATCCTGATAAGGGATTGCCCTGCCCCCCGAAACGAAGTGCAGTCGCGAACGATTATACCCTTCTTCAGCAAAGATTCAGAAACCTCCTTTGCAGTGCTGGACGACACGTCTATAAGGATAAAATTCGCCTCTGAGGGATAAACCTTGCAGAGGGATTCAAGTCCTCGAGAAAGCTGGAGGCGCCCCTTCTTCACGGTTTCAATGGTTTTCCTCAGGTGTTCCGTATCATTCAAAGCCGCTATGCCGGCAGCCAGTGACAAAACATCCACAGAGAACGGCGTCATGACTTTCATATATTCCCTGCAGAGCCATCCGGGTACGAGCGCATAACCCATGCGCATCCCGGCAAGCCCGAATGCTTTTGAGAAAGTTCGCCCCACTATAAGATTATCGTATTCTCTCACAAGTCCCGTGAGGTTGTTCTCTGAGAAATCAGCATACGCTTCATCTATGAATACAATGGCATTAACCGATTCCAGAATCTCTCTTGCATCCTCTTCGGGCAGGGCGTTTCCTGAAGGATTGTTGGGTGAGCAGAGAAATATCATCGTTGTGTTGCTATTTACTTTACTAAGAATATTTCCTGCTGTTATCTCAAAATCCTTTCCCCTTGTTGTAAACGCAGGTTTCCCCCCGTTTGCAAGTGTTGCGATTTCATAATAGGAAAAAGTGGGTATTGGTATTACCGCCTCTGCCCCGGGCGGCATGAAAAGCCTCATCACAGTATCGAGTATCCCGTCCATGCCGTTCCCCGAGACCACGATATTATCTACAGGATAATCCGTGTAGAGAGAGAGCGCATATCTTAATTCAAAGGCATCCTTCGGCGGGTATATGTTGACTTTTCCGGCATTTTCTTGAATAGCCGCTACCGCAAGAGGTGAAGCTCCAAGAGGGTTTTCGTTTGAGCCGAGTTTTATTATCTTCTCAGGAGAATGCCCGTATTTTTTTGCTATCTCCTCGATGGATTTTCCGGCAACATACTCGTTAATATCTTTCACCGAGGGGCGCAGAAGCCTTTCAAATCTCATTCAGCACCGATACTGCAATATTTAATTGTTCCTTTGTGATGGTGAGAGGAGGAACAAAACGCAGCACCGATTCCGATGTGCAGTTGAGAAGAACGCCTCTCTCCCTTGCTTTGTTTACAATCTCATCGCACTTTATTGTGAGCTCCACACCCACCATTAATCCTTTGCCGCGTATCTCCTTGACATAATCCTTGTTCTGGCTTTCCAGTTTTTTGATGAGGTAATTCCCCAGTTCTTCTGACCTCTTCACAAGCTTTTCTTTCCTGATGACATCTATATTTGCAAGTGCAGCCGCACATGCAAGCGGGGTGCCGCCGAAGGTGGAGGCATGGTCGCCACGCCCGAAATTTGATGCCACATCTTCGCGTGCCAGCATCGCTCCCATGGGAAAACCTCCGCCCATGGCTTTAGCTGTTGTCATGATATCGGGTTTGATGCCAGAATGCTCTTTTGCGAACCATTTTCCTGTCCTGCCGAAGCCTGTCTGCACCTCATCCAGTATCAATAACGTGCCTGTTTCATCGCACAGCTCCCGCACTTCTCTAAGATAGTCATCAGAAGGGATTATCACTCCGCCCTCGCCCTGTATGGGCTCAAGTATCACGCCTGCTGTGTCTTCATTGATGGCGGTTCTTACAGCCTCGGCATCGTTATACGGCACGAATACCGCAGGCGCAAGCGGTTCAAATGGTTTTCGGTATTTTTCCTTGTGCGTGACGCTAAGAGCCCCCCTTGTCCTCCCATGGAAAGCGTTCTCCGTGGCAATGAATTCCTTTTTGCCCGAGGCTTTGCGGGCAAGTTTCAGCGCACCTTCGACAGCTTCAGTTCCTGAGTTGCAGAAAAAGACGCGATCCATGCCTGTGATTTTGACAAGCTCCTCGGCGAGAGTCGCCTGCTGTTCGGTATAATAAAGGTTTGAAACATGGATTAACTGCTCAGCCTGCCGTTTTATTGCTTCTACAACCGAAGGATGGCAGTGACCAACATTATTCACAGCTATGCCGGCAACGCAGTCTATGTATTCTTTTCCATCAACGTCAGTCACCACGGCGCCACGTGCGCTTTTTATTGCTATTGGCTGGCGCGTGTAGGTGTTGAAAATATATGTTTCATATTTCTGGACTATCTCGTCATAATCAAGCTGCATTTGATTCTCCAAATGTTATTTCGCGCCCACTGTCTCTAAAAGGTTGACGTCATCAATCATCACGGTTTCGGCGGGATGGATAACGATACCTTTTTCCTGAATGTCGTAGGGATGCAGGGTTTCATCATGCTTGACGCCTCTCATCTTTAATATTTCGATTGCCCTTACCCTGCTTCCACCTACCCTGAAAACATGCAGCCTGATAACTCCTGATGAAAGATATTCTTCAACACTGAACAGTTCGGTGTCCTGTATCTCGCTTGTCATGAGGGTGGTACAATCAAGAAATTCAAGGTTTTTGATGAACTCGGACACAATCTGCCTGACGTCTCTTTCTTCCGAGGCTAATTTAACGGATGTTATGGAATCGATGAAAACCCGTTTTGCTTTTATTGATTCAACCTCGGTTTGAATTTGCTTGAAGATTTCCCCAACATTTTTGGTTGCGGCTACAATACCCAGAGGACTGCTGTCTGGCGTTTTTACAAATTTTGTATACTTGAACGGGTCAGCATATATTATCTTTATTTTTTTCTGGGCTACCAGTTTCTCAATATCCCAGCCGAATCTCCACATATCCCGGATCATCCTGGATGGGGTTTCTTCCATTACAACAAGCACCCCGGGCTCGTTATAATTCATTGCCCCGCCCACCAGATACTGTATCCCGAATGTTGTCTTGCCTGCCCCCGGACCGCCTGTCACAATGATGACATCGTTCTCAACGTATCCTCCTTCGATTAATTCATCAAGCCCTGGAATAGCAGTTTTTACTTTGCCCATTCGTTTCCTCGCTACTATGGAGAAATGAATTTATTAATATATATAATTGATTGTAAAAGAGATTATGGATGAGCAAGAAACCTGTTCCTTGTGAACTCATTGAGCACCAGTTCTTTCGCCGGGATGTCCTCATCCTTGCACTTTTCCTCTTTCCATGCCTCTATTGAACGAAAAATAAAGAACATGCCGTCCTTTTGTTTGGACGCATGGAGATTCGGATCCTCTGCCGTATCAAAAAATTCCAGGTATCCATCTAAGACAGTCATCTAAAGCAAATGATGTGTTAATCAATAATGAAGCTTGCGACGAAAAACTGGGAATTTATAACCTCTCCCTCACATACTCCACAGCATTCCTGAATATCGCCACCCCTGCCCCTTCCTCAGGCAGCTCCTCCCTTGTCCATGCCGGGTGGTTTGTCCTGTGCGTGAAGGCTTCCGGGTGCGGCATCATCCCGAAAACCCTCCCGGTCTCGTCGCATATCCCTGCGATGTTATCCACAGAGCCGTTGGGATTAAACGGATATCCGCCAGAGGTTCCCTCTCTGTCCACATACTGGAATACAATGTGGTTATTTTTTTTCAATCTTGCAAGCACCTGCGGGTTTTTAGCCACGAACTTCCCCTCGCCGTGTCGTACTGGAAGGTAGATGCTGTTTATTCCCTTCGTAAAAAGGCACTTTGAGCTTTTATTGGCTTTAAGGTGCACCCACCTGTCCTCGAATCTTCCCGAGTCATTGAAAGTGAGGGTGACTTCCTGCGCGGCATAATCCCGATCAAAAGCAGGCAGAAGCCCCATCTTTACCATTGCCTGGAAACCATTGCAGATGCCGATAATAAGATTTCCTGCATCTATGAATTCCTGAATCTGCGCGCCCAGATTGTATTTGAGCATGTTGGCAAGCACCTTGCCCGAGGCAATATCATCCCCGAAGGAGAAGCCGCCCGGGAGCGCCACAATATTAAAATCCGAGAGTTTCGGGGTGCCATTGATAAGGTCGGTGAGATGGACGCGCTCTGCATCCGCACCGGCAAGCCTGAAGGCGTGCGCAAGCTCCATATCGCAGTTTATGCCGTAGCCTGTGAGGACGAGGACTTTCGGGGTCATGTTATTGTTAATTCTGAGTGTTTCTCCTTATACTTAGCATTAGTCTTTGTAAGACACGAGTTAAACAGACATCTCATATCTCATTGAAGAATCCTTTGAGTATCCTTGATTCTTGTATTATCTTTTTGCTCAATTTCAGATATTAGTTCCTGCACTTCTTTTTTAGTTAAAATCTTAGACTCCCAGAATGATCTTAAAATTGAATGCAAACTTATTGTTGTAACATCATTGACTTCTGCGAATGATATGGCAACTTCATCCATTGACGAGAAATAATATTTCCGGTTCATGCAAATGGAGATTGCTTCCAGTTCGCCTCTTCCAAGGCGCCGATTGGCTTTTATAAATCCACGATACGTTTTCTGCTCTTCCTCGTCTGGATATAGAATCTTGAACTGTTCAAATATTTTCAATGGAAAAGAGTAACCATAATCCAGAGGAACGCTGAGTTCTTCATAAATTTTAGGGGTTATGTAAACATCGTGTTTTGAGAAGAGCTTTTTTAACAACAATAAAGTGTCGGTTTTTGCAAATGTGCTGAGAATGTCTGCATCGAAGATGACTGGCATTTTCATCCGTGTAATATCAGTTTAACTTCTTTTTTGATTTTTTCCCTGGAAGGGGCTTTGATAACCCTGACCATGCCCCTGCTTGCAAGTATTTCTTTAAATCCCTGAGTCGATACGCCTGCAATTTCTGAAGCCCTGCTTAAAGAGACAGTACCTTTTTTATAAAGTTCAAGAGCGATTTCTATTTTCAGGGCAGGCTTGACTTCCAGTAAAGTTCTGACCGCTTCGTCAAGCAGTTTATTTTTGCTGCCAAAGTATCGTGATTTTGAGAGAATATCAATACTTTCGCGCACAAGGCTTTCTGTCATAATTTTCACCGGAGTTTGTATTATTATAAACGTATTATGTAATAACTGTTTACTTTCAAAACCCTCGGATTGACAGGAACTCGATTGAACTCGCATTAACATTTGAGATAGAGATTCATTTAATTTAATAAATTCAATTGTATTAATTTGTGGCGCTATCGATGCAGCTTTGACCTGGGAAATTAAAGGGCTGGGGCTGTAAAGCAGTTAATTAACTAACGATGTTTTTTTCAGCTCCAGCTACATTATTATAAATTCCAATAATATCATGGAAAAAATTATCCAGAGTTTGTTTTCTGAACTCTTTCTCCAGAACATATGATTTTTCTGCGCTTTCCTCAACCATAAAAGAGTCCACAATATTGATTTCAGGCATATCGGGGCGGAATTTAAATTGAACTTCAAGGCTAATTTTATAAGGCTCAGTTTTGTGAGCCATTTTCAGTATTATACTTGGAAAGTAATAACCTGACTTTTCGCATTTAATAACAAAGGGATTAGTCCGTAAATTGTGTCCATGCAGGATTGCATCATTAATCCCTTCCAAGAATTTCTTATCCGCTTCTTCCAATTCCTCCTCAGATTCTTCACCTTTTCTAACCCTTATAGTTACTACTTCTTCCAGTTTCCACTTTTTATATTCATATTGAAGAACTTTATCGATAAAGTCGATTTTTCCCTTTACATCAAATCGTTCCAGTGTTATAGGAACAATATCCATTTTTGTTTCTTCATTCTGCCCTATCGCCGTGATAATTTCTTTTACTGCGCCATAATCTTCATTTTTGCTATGATTGAAAACAACTATTTTGCCTGTCTCGTCGTCTCCCTTCTCTATTCTGAATTCACCTTTTCTCTCCTCAGCACTTATCAGATTCATTTTGCCTGGGGTTTTTCGTTCAAAAGAGTATGAAACTGTGATGCTGTGCGTATGGGGGTCTACTATCGACTCCCTAATAGTCAACTTATTTTGATTTTTTATCACTTCACCGCTATTGAAGGCTTCTTTAAGTTCTTGAATGCTTTTGCTTGTTTTAATTTCAAATCCGCTGACCTTATCATAATTCTGCTTAGTTGCAGTAATGGATTTCATCATTTCAAAATCTTCATAGCCAAAAACTATTCTTGATGCATATTTTGCTATTTCAGAGCGTTTATTTGTTGCAAACAGTATGCCCATTTTTTTAAAATAATCCCTGGCATTGTCAAAACTGATAAATTCATTGAAAAAGTCATCGATCTCGCTATCATTCGGATAAAATTCTTGGAGTTCCATTACGCGAGCCTCCAAGGTACGTCTTTGAAGCGGTTCATAGGTTTAAAAATTATCTGTTTTTTCTGGCCTTCTCCATATTGCCTTTCAAATTCACTTGTTTGTCCTCTATAGTCTATAGGGTCTTCATAATGATAGACCCATATTTCCTCGTCAGTTAACTGGAACCTTCTTAAAGCTAAATACATATACTTCAAGCATGCGGTAGTCAATTTGTCAAAATAAAGAACGACTGTGACATTGATAGGCATAGAACCACCGTTTGGAAATTCCTTAATCCTTACCATTTTTCCGAAAATGAATTTTGAATTGAAATACTCAAGACCAACAAAGTTCTTGCCTCTTAATGAGTCACTCTCAGGATAACTTGGATAATAAATATCGAATTTCCCTTTTCCATTTAACTCATTCGTTAATCCATTGATAACGTCGATTATAGAATATAGTTTTAAAATATCATAATTGTTCAATACATAGATTCTTGACATATTGTGTTTTTGTGGTATTTTGACCCCTTGCAAGTAGTCTTCAAATTTGCCCTTCTCGAACTTGTCATGTGACCATATCATTAAAAGTCCTGTATTGACCTTTGCATGGTTAAAATTTAGCTTCTGCGTAAACTCTTCAGAATGCGGAACGCATTCAACTGCCTGAATTAGATTATCAACAGATTCTTGAACAAAGTCTTTATTTATATTATTCCATGCGTAATACTTGGTTTCAGTTATAACTCCTATCTCACAATTTTGATATGGATCGAAATAAGTCAAAAAAGCATCAATTCCATGACCAACTTTGCGTCCAGTGTGGATAGCGCAAGGTATGTCCATGTTTGTATCTCCTTTCAAATTCCACCCCAAGTTACCAAGTAGCTCTACTGCGTGTTTTGTCCATCTATTTCCCCTATAGGGCTGTTCTTCTGGCAATTAGTTGCTCTCCAAGAATAATATATTCTTAATCTCATCTATAATATCGTATAGATTATTAAGCTTATCAAATATCATGAGACTTCCATTCTCATAAAAGCCCATGCTTACATTTCTTCCATCAAATTTAGTAGATGCGCCCATGTAAATAATTTCTCCAGAATAATTATCTATCAATTCTTTGGCGGTTTGTTGTTCCAATATTCTTACCCAGAATGTTCCTGAAAGCTTTTGATTGAACTTGAAATTTCTAATTCTTAGAGAGGTGATATTCAAAATATTATTTGATTTTTTGAATTTTGGAAGCAAGTTTAGTGGCGAAAAATTGACATCTTCTATGGGCATTTCAAAATCCGTTATTTTGCCTAATTCCGTCAATAAACGACGTGCATTTGAGGAATTTGAAAATACTACTATGAGATTGTGTGAAAAGTCTATTGAAAAGCTAATAACTGCCTTATTTATTATTTTTTCTTTTTTAATATCTAAGCTCTCGTCGTCGAACTTATTTATGAATGAAGGATACTGAAATATGTAATTTGCATAAATAATATTCTCTCCGATTTCCTTAATGGCGAAACCTTCGCCTTTAGATTTAGAATATTCATTTTCTTTTATTTTTTTTATAATATCCTTTAAAGAGATACCATCACTCTGAATACGCTTGAAAAGCATAGTTGTACGTGAATCCATAAACTATACACTCTAAATAGAGAAAATCAACCTACGTAAGAACATATCCTTGATAAAACTTTCGAAACTGTTCATATAATAAAATTTTACCACCGCAGCGTCTTCTGCCACGCCTCCTTAAGCTCATCTATCCCCGCGCTCAGCACCACCTTCTCCCCGTCCATCACCGCGAAATTCTGCTGCTGTGTCACCATGCCTATATCAGCAAACACATTGCCTTTCATTATCGCCTCGAACCTCTCAACATTATCCAGCGCCACAGTCACCACGAATCTGCTCTGGGATTCTGAAAACAGTATCGTATCAGCACGCCTGATGTTCTCCACAGGCACCTTTGTCAGCTCGACCGTCATCCCAAGTTCTCCTGAGAACGCGCTCTCAGCCAGCGCCACTCCAAGACCGCCGTCTGAGCAGTCGTGGCACGAGGCGACAGCGCCCTCACGGATGGCTTTTTCAAGCGCAATATAGAGCTTCTTCGCAGAACCAGCATCCACTTTCGGCACGTCATTTCCAATGTAACCAAGAGAAGCGAAATACTCAGAAGCGCCGAGTTCATCCTTCGTCATTCCAAGGACGTAAATCCTGTCATCCGGTCTCTTGGCATCCATCGTCACCGCTTTCCTGACATCCTCTATCTTGCCTATCGTCGAAAAAAGCACCGTGGGCGGGATTGAGATTTTCCTCCTGCCTATGATATAATCGTTCTTCATGCTGTCCTTTCCCGAGATGCAGGGCACGCCGTAGGCTTTGGTGTATTCGTACAAAGCCATGTTCGCCCTCACAAGCTGCGCAAGTTTGAATTCGCCGTCAGGATTTTTCTCTGATTTCACAGGGTCGCACCAGCAGAAATTATCAAGCCCAGCTAAGTGATCGAACGAGCCTCCCACGCATATATGGTTGCGCACGGCTTCATCTATGGCGGCGGCGGTCATGTGGTAGGTATCAATGTCGCCGTATCTGGGACAGATGCCGTTCGCCACCACCACACCTTCCATGCTGCCGAGCAGTGGTCTTAGAACTGCGGCATCGCTCGGTCCATCGCCTGTTAGCGGCTTAAGCACTGAACCGCCCTGCACTTCATGGTCGTACTGCCGGATAACGTATTCCTTTGAGCAGATATTGAGGCGAGAGAGGAGGGTCTTAAGGGCTGAGGTCAGCTCCACAGTCCCGAGCACGGGTTCTTCGAATTTACGGGTTTCCCAGCGTGCATCGAGTTTCATGGTTGGAAGACCTCTGTGCAGGAAATCCATATTCAGATAAGCTACGGTTTTATCGCCGTACATTGCATGGAATTTTCCAGAGTCTGTAAAGGTACCGATGACAGTAGCCTCAACATCCCTTGTTTTTGCAAGCTCTAAGAATTCATCAATCTTATCAGGGGAAACAGCAAGGGTCATTCTCTCCTGCGATTCCGAAAGCAGTATTTCCCAGGGGTCAAGACCAGCGTATTTTAATGGGCAGTTTTCAAGTTCTATGAGACAGCCTCCCGAGAGTTGCGCCATCTCTCCCACGGAGGAGGATAATCCTCCTGCGCCGTTATCGGTGATGGCGTTGTACAGTCCTTTATCCCTCGCTTCAAGCAGGAAATCCAGCATCTTCTTCTGGGTTATGGGGTCACCTATCTGCACCGCTGTTACAGGGGAATCCTCATCCAACTCAAGGGACGAGAAAGTAGCGCCGTGTATGCCGTCTTTCCCTATTCGACCTCCGGTCATCACTATAAGGTCGCCGGTGTGGATTTCCTTGATATGCGATGGCTTCCCGTTTATTGTTGAAGGCATTATCCCCCCCGTGCCACAGTACACCAGAGGCTTTCCGAGATACCTGTCATCAAAGACTATGCAGCCGTTCACCGTGGGGATGCCGCTCTTATTTCCGCCGTGCTCCACGCCGCGCCTCACCCCTTCAAATATCCTCTTGGGATGGAGAAGACGAGGCGGCAACTCCTTATCATAGAACGGCGAGGCAAAACAGAAAACATCCGTATTGAAAATCAGTCTTGCCCCCATACCCGTGCCAAGCGGGTCGCGGTTAACGCCCACAATACCGGTAATGGCGCCGCCGTAAGGGTCAAGGGCAGAAGGCGTGTTATGTGTTTCCACCTTCATAACAAGGTTATAATCGCGGTTGAATTTGATCACGCCTGCGTTGTCTGTAAAAACAGAAACAAGCCAGGGTTTATTGATCTCCTTAGTTGCTCGCTTTATAAAAGTATTGAAAAGCGAATGTATAGTCTTCGTACCTTTTTCATCCGTATAGGTTATCTGCGAGTTGAAAATCTTGTGTTTGCAGTGTTCTGACCATGTCTGGGCAAGCGCCTCAATCTCCACATCGGTGGGCAGGGAAAGACAAAACTCTTCTCTATCTTTTTTAACATCGGCTTTGTTAAAATATTTTTGGATTGCCTTCATCTCCGAAAGGTTCAGGGCAAGAAGCCGCTGCCTGCTTAGTTCTTTTAATTGATTATCACTTGCCTCTAAGTTCAGTGTCAAGACCGATGGTGTGTGTTTTCCTTTCACCACAGGGAGAGGAAGACGCACACCCTTTTCTTTATTCCATTCCTTGATGCCTGCTATTACCCATCGTTCAATCATGCTGTTTGCAAGAAGCCCTCCTGCAATACGCTTGACCTCTTCCTTTGTGATGTTCCCATTGATGAGGTACTGCTTTGAAAAATAAACTCCACTCAACGGGATTTTCAGTATGTCTTCTGAGGCTTTTTTTGCCGTCGTCCCGACATTATCCGTCACACCTGGCTTGAAGCCCACTTCTATCAGCCATGAAAAATTCTCTGCCAGGGGTTCATCAGAAAAAACCTGTATCACAGGGTCCGCGAATAGTTTTTCCCCCAAAAGCTTTACCTGCTCATTTGATAGAGTTGCATCAAGGGTATAGACTTCAACAGTTCTGACAGAATCCACATTAATATGCAGGTCTTCTACTATCCTTTTTCTAATGCTTTCACCCAGCGCATCCCTCATCCCTTTTTTAAAACCGACTTCAATTCTCCTGACCATTATTCGTTCCTTTTGATGAATGATATATTTGGTCATATTACGATGCAGATGATATAAAATAACTTTGGCAAATCAGGTCACAATTATATCTGTCCTTCTTCTTTAAGTAGCAACTGCTCTAAGTTTGAGGTCAAAAAGATATTCCGCAGGTGTTATGGCAATACTGTAATAGTATAATATTGGAATAATCTAAAAACGCTATGTATATGCCTCGTACATCGTGTACCGTGACCGAAAGATATCCGGAATCTCATTCGGTACTAAAGAAATAGAAGTGAGTTCAGGATTATCCTGATAAAAGCAGGATACCCCGCATTCGCACGCCCGCATTTCTTCCCACTTCTGATCTATTACGCGGGTGACACAATCGATCTTTAAATGCTTGCATTCCATATTTACCACCTCATCATTTACATTTAGATAATAATGTGCATTATCATAATTATGATTATGTATGTTGCCCATATATAAAGCTTTTCATTTTTTAATTGTATTTATTAATAATAAAGACATTATAAATTGATAATCTCAACATACCGTCTATCACTATTTTAATTAGTTTAATTTAACATCTTCCGAGTCTATATTTTCTTTATAGATTGCACTTCTGGAGAAAATTTCAGATTTAGACCTGTTTAAGCATGCTATAAAAGAAAAACGTTGCGTTCATTTTGAAACTTATTTTTAGATTTCTATTTCACAGCCAGCTCCCTGACCTATCCCTTCATCCAGCCTGACATGTAGCTTTTTGATGTTATCCGCACCGCTTGACTTCAACGCCTTTACCATTTCGGCGGTGAAAAATTTGCACATGTCTTCAGCGCTTACCGATAGAGTGGGCAGGAACATGACATCTTCCAGCGGCAACAAGTATCGTTTTTTACTTTCAATGATTTCAATAGACGCCGCACTTTTTTTCTCAATCCGAAGGCGGGGGTCTTTCTCGGCTATCAGGACTTTATGGTCAAGCCTGTCGCAAATAGCATTGACTATCCCTTTCACCAGCTCAAAATCAATGATGAACTCCCCGACCTGTTCGCCTTCAATCCGCACGCTGACAGCATAGGTATGCCCGTGAAGGCATCCGCATTTCGGGTGGTTTGGGATGAAGTGGCACGCTGAAAAACGCAGTTTTGCCATCCAGCCGTCTATCTCAATGAACATCACATCGGCTTAAGTACTCAGGGTAGTATAATCCTTTTGTTGAATCACTTTCACAGAGCTTAGATTTATTTTATATCCATGCATGTTGTTAATCAAAACATGGAAGGTCCGGATTCACTATTTAGCGGCAAGAGTGATGCACTCTGCATTCTTTGTCGGGGAGCGAAATTATTATGCGGCAAACAGAGATGCCCTGTCCTTGTCAAATTCTATTCCAACGTTAGGGTGAAATCGCTCACGGACAGCCTCAGCATTGATGGTTCTTCCCCGCCGGGAGTGTTTGTGGGAAGAATCGGGTATCCATACGTTTCCGTGGGCCCTTTAATCCCTCCCTCGCATGGGGACACAACCCTTCTGGACACACCCGAGATGTGGATTGGTAAGAGCATCGATGATATCGTGGATTTCCGCTCTCAACTGGTAAGGGGAAAACATCTTGTACACATAAGAGACCTTGAAAGCAACCACATAATAGAAGCTACGCGGGAGATGGCACTCTCCAAGTCTCCTGTAGATGTGGAGGCTGAGTTCTTGAAAAAGCCAAGTGCAAGGCTGGTACTGGATGATGAGGTCCAGCCCTTCGGCCCCACCGCGCCTCTTAAGAAGATAGACCTCGGAAATACGAAGCTTGACCAGAGGATGGAGAAGGCGTATAACGATACCGATCTTAAGGCAAAGGATGCGGTGCTTGAACTCTACAAGAAGGATACTTTAATCTCGAGCATCCAGAAAGCCTTTAGCGTGGGCTCATTCGGGGAAGGGAAAGCGCGCCGTTTTGTCCCCACAAGGTGGAGCATTACAGCCGTCGACAGCATGATAGGCGCCCATCTGATGGAGAAGATGAAGGATTTCACGTTGATTAACGAATACATGGTTTTTGAGTCGTGGCAGCTGGATAACAGGTTCGTGGTCCTGATGATGCCGCGCGCCTGGAGCTATGAGCTTATAGAGGCGTGGTATCCCAATACCGTGTGGAACCCGTTCGGAAAGGAGGTGGCGATAATGTCTTCCTCCGAGGGTTATGAAGGAAGAACCACGTACGCTGAGATAGGGGGCTGCTATTATGCTGCGAGGTTTGCTGTGAATGAATACCTCGTTAAAGAGAAAAGGCAGGCGCGCGTGGTGATACTCAGGGAGGCCCATCCGGGTTACATCATGCCTGTCGGAGTATGGAACGTGAGGGAGAATGTGAGGGCTGCGCTGAAGTCACCGGCTAGGAATTTTTCTTCTCTGGATGATGCCTTTGCGTATATTTCAACGAGGCTTGTCATCCCGAAGGCGCGGTGGATAAAGGAGAGCACTGTGTTGAAGGATACATTATACCAGAGAGGTCTTGAGGACTTCTTCAGGATGTAGACTCGGGTTCCAGGTTCATATTCTCCAGAATATGATGGTAATGTGCCGGAGGCATAAGCGAATAGAACGCGTTCTTAACAACCTCGCTTAATGCCGGATGGATGTGCATTCCAAGCATAATAGAGTCTGCACTTTCTTGTGGAGTGTACATGAGGTTTATGATTTCCTGGATAAGTATCGAGGCATGTGGACCAATTATATGCGCACCCAGAATCCTGTGCATGCCAGTTTCAACTATCACCTTTACAAAATAATCTTTCACATCCATTGCCTCGCCTTTAGCTGTGTCTTCATACTTCTCGAAACCTATTAGCACATTCTCCTCACCATATCTTTTGATGGCGTCCTTTTCGTTCATTCCCACGCTGGCTATTTCAGGATAGGAAAAAACGGCATGGGGAACTGCATAGTAGTCAATTTTGACCCTTTTCTTCAGGACTGCATTAGAGTAAACAATACTAGATTCGTAATTTGCAACATGCTTGAAAAGATACTGCCCGTTTGCATCACCGAACGCCCAGATATTCGGCTGCGAGGTTTCAAGATATTCATTCACAGAGATCCACCCGTTTTCATCAATATTAATTTTTCCCCTTTCGGGATGCAATATATCGTTATTCGGTCCCCTTCCTGATGCAACAAGAAGCTCATCCGCAGCCACTATTATTTCCTTGCCGCTGGTTTTGTCCCTTGCAATTATCCTTTTCTTCCCTTTACCTGTCCTTTGCACTTCTACAACCTCATGATTTGTGATGATTTCCATGTGTCTTGACATATCCCTCTTCGCCAAGGCTGATATCTCAGGTTCTTCCTCAGGAATGAACTGTGGATTTCTTCCAATGATGGTCACCCTTGAACCCATTGCAGAAAAGAAATGCCCGTACTCGGCAGCGATATATCCGCCGCCTATAATGACAATGCTGGGTGGAAGTTCTGTCATCTTCAATACCGTATCGCTTGTCAGATATCCTGCTTCTTCCAGCCCTTTTATTGGTGGTATAATGGGTATTGAACCTGTACAGAGGAAGATCATTTTTGAGGTAATTGTCTCGCTTCCTACCTTCATAGTATAGGGAGCAACGAACTTTGCAACCTCGTGATAATAATCGATGTTCGGATTGCCGGACAATCCTTCACTGACCATTTTAATTTCTTTTGAGATGAGTGTTCTCATCCTTTCCATCACGAAATTAAAATTGATGTTTTTAAGCTGTACATCGATGCCGAATTTTCCTGCTCTTTCAATTTCCCTGACAAGCTCTGCAGGATAAAGAAGAAGTTTTGATGGGATGCATCCCCTTGTCAGGCATATCCCGCCGGGTTCGTCTTTATCAATAACCGCGATTTTAATTCCCGGATTCGTGCTTATCATTGATTCAACATAGTTAATCCCTGAACCTGTGCCTATCACAATCAAGTCGTACTCTTTCACCTGAATCACCCCTGATATTGAGTGTTGTATTTGTTTGCATATAGCCTTTTTCCAGTCATAGGTATGCTTTTTAGAACTATTAACGTAAAGATAAGAAAAGCTGTAAAAGTGGTCTCATGAAATGATAAAAGAAATAACAGTGAAAACCGCGCTCTCCCCATCAAAGCTCCCCGGCCTGGATTATGCCCTCAATCCTTACAGGGGCTGCGCGCATGCCTGCGTCTATTGCTACGCACCGTCGGTCATACATTGGGATAGAGGAAAGTGGGGCGAGCTTGTGGAGGTCAAGATGAATCTTCCGCGCATCCTGTCAAAGGAACTGCGAAGGAAAAAAGGTGTTGTGGGGCTTGGAACAGTGACAGACCCGTACCAGCCCGCGGAGAAGAAATACGAAATTACTCGCAGGTGCCTTGAACTTCTTTTGCGGCATGATTTTCCAGTGTGCATCCAGACAAAATCTTCTCTTGTGCTGAGGGATATGGATTTGTTGAAACAATTTTCAAATATTGAGGTGGGAGTGACCCTAACGGCGCTCGTTGATGGTATAAGGGCAAAAATGGAACCCTGCGCATCGAGTGTGGAGGAGAGGCTGCTCGCGCTTTCGGAACTTGAGAGGAATGGGATTAAAACATGGGTCTTCCTCGGACCTGTGATGCCGTATATTACTGGTGTTGAGGCGCTGGTTGAGGCTATCGCAGAAGTGAAGCCGAGGTATGTGCTTGTGGACAGGCTGAGGCTGAAGGAGGGGGTGTGGGAGAGGGTTAGGGAGTTTATTGCGGGATTTAAGCCTGAGCTGCTTACCGATTACGAGAGGATTTTTTTGAAGGGTGAGGATTATTACAGCGGGGTTTTTGAGAGGGTTTTGAGGAGATGCGAGGAGAAGGGGGTGAGGTGTGAAATAAACAGGTTAAAGTAGTGCAGCGCGTCTGAATGATCACTGCGCCGAGGACGGGATTCGAACCCGCGGCGATCTGACGTGATCGACCAGATCCTTAGTCTGGCGCCTTACCTTGCTAGACTACCTCGGCATGATTTCTACCTTGCCTTCAGACTATTTGAGTCATTTCCAAGCGATGTGAAAGTATTATTTCAATTCGCACAAGCAAATCCTTAAATAATGGGGAAACAGAAGATAGTTTGACGTGATCGACCAGATATCAGTCTCTCAACAGACTGCCGGGGCGCATGCTTGATGCTTGCGCCCTTTTGTTTTAATGTTAATGCCGTCTCACCCAAAAGTAAAAGTGAATGCCTGAAGCCCGGGATTTTCTATGGATAAAAGATGGTTTGGATGGAAAGTGGGACAAAAAAGGGATGTTCGGATTGGTACTGCTTTGACATGTCCTGGCGTTGGCATAATCTGTTAAACCTGTACCCTGCTTAATTCGTCCCAAAGCCGGGAATGGCGAAAGCCTTATCATAATTAAATCCAAATAAAACTTGGGGTGAAAATATGATTCGTAATAAGAAATATAAGTGGGTTGCATTCGCATTGTTGTCGTTGCTGACCCTCGGAACGGTGTTTCTATTTCCGGCTGCGGCCACACCCGAAGATGGAAATGGAGCGGTGTATACCATGACTAATGCTGCAGCAGGCAATGAGGTGATACGCTATGACCGGGCGGCTGATGGTACATTAAGCCTCTCCGGTACCTTCTCAACTAATGGTCATGGGACGGGAAGCAGCCTTGGTAGCCAAGGCGGACTGGTACCCAGCGAAGACGGCGATATGCTCTTGGCGGTCAATGCAGGAAGCAATGAGATTTCTGCCTTCCGGGTGAAATCCAAAGGATTGATGCTTACTGACAAGGTCAGCTCAGGCGGAACTCTGCCAATCAGCATCGCAATCCATAAAGATCTGGTGTACGTCCTTAACGCTGGCGGAACCGGTAATATTTCTGGTTTCCATCTGAGCAATAAAGGCAAGCTGTCACCGATTCCCGGATCTACCCTACCGTTGAGTGGTGGTGCTGTTGGTCCTGCAGAGATAGCTTTCGATCCTGATGGAAAGGTGCTTGTGGTCACAGAGAAAACAAACAACAAGATTGATACGTACACAGTAAACAAAAAAGGAATTGCGAATGGACCTATTACACGTACTTCTAATGGCGCTGAACCATTTGGGTTCGCATTTGATAAAAAAGGACATCTCATAGTCAGTGAAGCTGCTTCCAACGCTCTTTCTTCGTACGCTGTGGATGATCATGGCAATCTGGTAACAATAAGTGGTTCTGTCCCTGATTTCCAGATTGCAGCCTGCTGGGTTGTAGTAACTAAAAATGGGAAGTTCGCCTATACAAATAATGCACATAGCGGCACTATCTCGAGTTACGAAATCGGTAAAACAGGGATGATTTCCCTTCTCGATTCCATCGCAGGAACACCCGGCGCAGGAAATATTGACCTGGCATTAAGTAAGAACAGCAAGTTCCTGTATAGCCTGAACTCAGGAGCTCACACAATTGCTGGCTTCCGGGTTAATCCGGATGGCAGCCTTATAGCGGTACCGACGGTTGGCGTACCCATCGGGGCCAATGGTCTGGCGTCTCGCTAATGAGGGTTGGCAGATTTTATTTCAGCAAGGGAGAAGACAGATGATGTGTTGATATGCTGTTGAATATAATGGGTTCCCTTCTTTTTTATTTTTATATTTACAATCTATATCGATTATCATGCATACACGGTTTGTGTTTATAACTCTGCAGATTTTCATCCTGCGCACGCGTGATGACTTCGCTCTTCTATTTCTATTCGCCGCATATGCTTAGAACTTACAAATTGCAGGGAAAATAAGCTCAGATTTAAATAAAGCTCTCACATAGACTGCACTTGAGGCGCAAATCGCTGAAAGAGGTTTTGTGAGTAAAATATTCGAAATTATCCACCGTGATGCAGCAGCCAGAATCGGCAAACTGGTTCTGGATAAGGAAATATCAACTCCAGCCATCATCCAGATTCACGAAAAAGATAGCTCTGTAATAGATTCAGGCTCTCTCTGGAAAAAGACCGCGCCTCCTGAACCTGATGCAAATAAGATAGTAATCCTTCCCCATAAATCACTGCCCCTGCATACAAGAGAGGAAATCATAAAAGAAATCCAGGATTCGCTTCCAGATGTGACCACATCGGCGCATACAGGCATTGTCGTCCACCCTTCCACCCGCGAATATCCTGAATCAGACCTGTACGTCCTCGGCGCGGCAAGACAGCTTGAAAACAAGCCCAGAGAACTCGTTGAATCAATCATCAGGCTCAAGGAAAACACGCGCGCCGATTCGCTTCTCTACGCGCCCGCTCTCGCCACACCTGAGAACCTCTCCATGCTTGTGTACATGGGCGTGGACATAGTGGATGATACATTACCTATAATCAAAGCGTACCAGGATATTTATTTGACGAACTGGGGCGAGCATCACCTTGACAGGCTGCATGAATTCCCCTGCGCATGTAAGGCATGCAATTCGAATACCCCGCATGAACTGTTAAAACTACCCAAAAAAGAACGCATCGAGCTGTTATCGAGCCATAATACTCAAAAGCTCGGCGAGGAACTGCGCGCAGTGCGCGAGTTCATAAGGTCAGGATATCTCCGCGAGTACGTGGAACGACAGTGCAGGTCGCGTCCCTGGCTCACTGCTGCGCTCCGCCTCATAGACTCGCAATACTTATTTCTTGAAAGAAGAACGCCGATTTTCAGGTCGAATACCCTGTACGCCAACACCGTGGAATCGTTTAACAGGGTTGAAATCAAACGGTTTGCACAGCGGATAATAGAGCGCTACACTGCGCCCGAACTGGATACGCTTGTGCTTCTTCCCTGCTCTGCAAAAAAACCTTATTCCATGTCGCTGTCACATCAGAAATTCATCCATGCCCTTGGAAAATCCAGAAAATATGTGCATGAAGTAATAATCTCATCGCCTGTGGGGATTGTCCCGCGCGAGCTTGAATTAATGTATCCCGCTGCACATTACGATACGCCTGTGACAGGTCACTGGGATCTGGAGGAGAGGGCATGGGTCGGAGGTTGCCTTAAAAACTACCTTCAAAAAAATAAATACAAAAACATCATCGCGCATGTGCACGGGGTGTACAAGGAAATTTGCGAAACGGTGGAAAACGAGCTCGGCTTAGAGTTTATTTATACGGCAGACGAAGGTGTTACTTTACACGCATCCCTTGATAAACTAAAAGAGGCTGTTTCAGGGCTCGAAAACGTTAAAAAAAGAACAAGCGAGCGGGCAAAACTTGACATTTTCCGGGCATCTGCGGATTACCAGTTCGGGTGTGGCGCAGGTGATATGCTGGTTATGGATGATGCGGTTGTAAGAGCACCCTATCCCAAGTTCCAGTTATTCCAGGATAAACAGCTAGTCACCTTAGTCCCGCAATACGGCACACTAGCCTTGACTTTGGAAGGAGCGCAGCGGCTTCGCAATCACCCGTTTTACAGGGTGAAGATTGGGGAGTTCATTCCCCACAGCAGCATCCTTGCGCCCGGGGTTCTGGATGCAGACCCCAAGATTTGCCCAAATGATGAGGTGATAGTGGAGGGTGAGAAGTTTTTCGGGGTTGGGCGCGCTCTCATGAGCGGGTGGGAGATGAAGGAGTGCGGGAGGGGTGTGGCAGTGGAACTTCGGCATTCAAAGAAGATTGAAAAAATAACCGCGGATGAACGCAGATAAACACAGATACCTTACACATTTAGGCGTACCTGCCTCGCGATTCGATTTCGTTTACCCTTTCAAGAACCTCTTCTGCTCCATGGAAAGTTCTGGCATATCCTTTCTTGAAAGCTTCGATTAGCTCTTCGTGGTTTTCATGCGTGCTTTCAAAGGTCTGGAACAGCACATGCACGTCCACACCTCTTGCTTCCAAGGTCTTATCAAGATACGCAAGACCGAAGTCTATCAGGTAAAGTTTACCTTCTTTTAAAATTATGTTCGATGTGGTAAGATCGCCGTGCACAATTGCGCATGTATGAAGGCGTCCGATAAGCTCTCCAGTCTGTTCGCTAAGCAAAGGGGTGATTATATATTTCAGGGCAGTTCCCTCGATATACTCCATTTTTATCTCAAAATCGGTAACATCCCTGAGTATCGGCGTAGGCACTCCGCATCTTCGCGCCTCGGATATCAGCTTTGCCTCAGTTTTTGTCCTCTCCCTGCGTATCGCCTCATCAATCTCCTTCAGCCTATATCGTTTCTGTATCCTTGTCTTGATTATCGTATTTCCTTCAAGAGCTATCGCAGCCTCGGCGCCGCTTGCTATTATTCCGCCGTGTTGGGGTATGCTTGGCATACCCCCTGTTTGATAAACCTTTCCTAAAGGTTTCCATTTAACCACCGCGTCATCAGGTCTGAAATTGGGATTGACCCTGGAATCCGCAATTGGTGTTCTATACCCTGTTTTATACATCAGAAGACCAAGGTATGCTATCATGGCGCCATTGTCTCCCATAAACCGCTTCTCAGGCACATAGAACTCAACGTCCCTCTCCTTACACATAATTGAAAGCATTTCCCGCAGGCGCAAATTCGCCCCCACGCCTCCTGCAAGAAGAACCTCGTTTTTTCCGGTGTGCGCCACAGCCCGCTCTGTCACTTCCACCAGCATGGCAAACGAAGTTTCCTGGAATGAGTGGCAGACATCAGGCAAGGTGGAGCTTTTTAAACTTTCCTGTGCTGCAGTCGTAAGACCTGAGAATGAAAAATCCATGCCCTTCACTGTATAGGGCAGGGGAATGTATCGTGTGGCTTTTTTAGCAAGTTCCTCAACCTTGGGACCACCTGGATGCGGCAGTCCTGCAAACCTTGCAAACTTGTCAAGAGCATTCCCTATCCCGATATCAAGCGTCTCGCCAAAAACCCTGTAATGACCTTTTCTGTAAGCAAGAACCTGCGAGTTTGCGCCGCTAACATACAGCGTGACAGGATCTTCAGCCTCTGTTTTCCACCTTCCGACTTCTATATGGGCTATGCAGTGATTTACGCCTATGAGAGGAACTTCCAGGGACAAGGCGAGAGCCCTCGCTGCCGTTGCAACTGTGCGAAGACATGGACCGAGCCCGGGACCCTGGGAAAAAGCCACTGCGTTTATATCCCTTCCGCTTTTTTCCAGGGTTTCTTTTACTACCTTCGCGATATGGTTGGCATGATGCTGCGCTGCCTCACGCGGGTGTATTCCTCCCGTCTGAGGCATATACGTGGCTGTTGTTTCGGCTATTACTTCCTTTTCGTCAACAACCGCAGCGCTCAGGTTCCATGCAGTTCCTTCAAGACCGAATATCGATATTTTTGGCATTGGCAGCTTCATATAAAGACCCCGTATTTAAATACGGGGTCTACTAAGTATCGCATTTTGAAAATTCAATGAAGACTTTGAACTTTAAATATTTTGGCAGAATTTTCAAAATTTGAAAATTCAGTGAAGACTTGAACTTTAAATATTTGGCAGAATTTTCAAATCAGTAAACTTTACATACAGCACAGACATAATAAGAAGCATGCGACAATATGAAGCATGAACCATGAGGTGTTATACTGAAAAAGCGAGAAAATAAAAACCAGCAGCCCGAAGAATTCACCAGGATTCGCATCCCTCAAAAAAAGGCGAACGAGTTATTAGGCACCGTTGAAAGTTTGCTGGGGGCAAATAAGCTGAGGGTCAGGTGCATGGATGGGGTAGTAAGGCTCGCTCGCATTCCAGGTAAAATGAAGAAAAGTACATGGATTCGTGAAGGGGACGTGGTTATATTAGTTCCATGGTCTTTCCAGAATGAAAAGGCAGACATAGTGTGGAAATATAGCGGACCTCAGGTAAACTGGCTCGAACGCAAGGGATTTTTAAAAACTTAAATTAATATGGTGAGTGACAAGAAGCTTCACCGCATGGATGAGATAATCGATGAATTCCGCATGCGTATCAAGGATTCTGACCAGAGAGGGGTTTATTCTGATGTTTTTGACGAGGCGACACTAATGGCACTCTACGAGCTTTCCAGAAAAGGCTACATCGAGGCGCTTGGGGGTTGTTTCAGCACAGGAAAAGAGGCGAATCTTTTCCATGCTCTCGCGAAAAAAGACGATATTTCTGAAATTGCCGTGAAGATCTACCTCATTTCCACTGCAAATTTTAATGCCATGAAGGAATACATTCTGGGAGACCCGCGTTTTATGGGGATTAAACAATCCAGAAAGGATATAATTCTTGCATGGACAAGAAAAGAATTTAAGAACCTGAAGCGTGCCGAAGAAGCCGGGGTAAGGGTGCCGAAACCGTATTTTACAAAAAGGAACATTCTGTTAATGGAGTTTATCGGAAAGGACGGAATCCCAATGCCCCAATTGAAAGAAGCCGAACTGACACATGAAGAGGCAAAACATATTTTTAACAGGACTGTCGAGTATATGAAACTCCTGTATTCAAAGGCAAAACTTGTCCATGCCGACTTAAGCGAATATAATATACTGGTAGATGTGAATACGATGGAGCCGGTGATAATAGATATGGGTCAGTCGGTTATGACAGACCATTTAAATGCGGATGCGTACCTGCGGCGCGATGTAGCCAATATTGCACGGTTCTTCGGGAAATACATCAAGACTGATGAAGATGAAATGATTTCGATTATAAAAGAGGAAGCAAAATGACAGAGTATATCAAAGTTCCACTTGAGAGAATCGCCGTTCTTGTGGGTCCCAAAGGCGGTATTAAGGAATTGATCGAAGAGAAATCAACAGCAATGCTCAATATCGACAGCCAGAGCGGGGATGTTGAGATAAAAAGTGCGAAAGATCCGCTCAAAGGAATGCGTGCAACAGAAGTGATACATGCCATTGCGCGGGGTTTCAGTCCTGAAAAGGCTCTTCGGCTCTTTGATGATGAGTTTCTTATGTTTGAGACAATCGACCTTTCGAATATCGCCAGAACAGAAAAAGACCTCCAGCGCATCAGAGGAAGAATCATAGGCAAGAGCGGGAAAACACGGGAGATCTTTGAGTCGCTTACCAATGTACGCATCTCGGTTTATGGGAAAACTGTATGTCTGATAGGGCATCCGGAACAAAATTCGGTGGCAAAAAAAGGGATAGATATGCTTCTGGAAGGCTCATCGCATGGTCCTGTCTATAAGTTCCTTGAGAAGAAAAGAAGCGAATTGAAACGCTCTGAAATGGGTTTGTGAGTTTTTCAATACTCTTTTATTATTTCATAATTCGTAGTTCTTTCCACCGGAATCCTGCCTGCATTTTTTATTAAATGAATCAGCCTCTCTTTGGGCATATATTCCGGCGAAGCCCCTCCAGCCGCATGAGTGATGCGCTCTTCCATCACTGTGCCGTCGATATCGTTCGCCCCATAGTGAAGCGCAATCTGGGCAAGCTTCTCCCCCACCATGACCCAGTATGCCTTGATGTTATTGACATACCCGTTCAGCAAAAGGCGCGAGACCGCGATGATTTTCAGGTCATCAAACCCGGTTGGACCTCTCACCCCGTTTTTTTGGAGCTCGGTGTTATCGGGGTGGAAGCTCAGAGGGATGAATGCCTGGAAACCTTTTGTTTTCTTCTGCAATTTCCTGATCCTCAGGATATGGTCAACAATGTCCTCGTGCGCCTCTATATGTCCGTAGAGCATCGTGGCATTGCTTTTTATTCCAAGCTTGTGGGCGGTTTCCATAACTTCAAGCCACCGCTCCCCGCTGATTTTATTCGGGCAAAGTTTTTTCCTGATATCTTCGTTGAATATCTCCCCGCCGCCTCCTGGAAGACCTGCAAGCCCTGCATTTTTCAGGCGCAGAAGCACTTCTTTGACGCTTATTCCTGCTGTTTCTGCAAGGTGCGCAATCTCCACTGCCGTATATGCCTTCAATGACATTTCAGGATGCTTCTCATTAAGCCTGCTGAGCATTTCCTCATAATATTCAAAAGGGAGTTTGGGATTGAGCGAGCCGACGATATGGAGTTCGGTTGCGCCCATTCTCGAAGCCTTTTGCGCTTTCTCCATTATTTCATCAATGGTAAGGGTGAAAGCACCTTTTTGCCCCTCTTCCCTGAAATACGCACAGAACCTGCATTTTGAGATGCAGATATTGGTATAGTTTATGTGGCAGTTGGTTACAAACATCACCCTCTCGCCCACAGTTTTTTTGCGCGCATAATCCGCAAGCGCTCCTATGAGTGAGAGGTTTTTGGATTCCATGAGGAGCATGCCGTCCTCAAAATCCAGTTCCTCTGTTGCCTGTACTTTTTCTATTATCGATGAGAGCTCTTCCATTTATGTTTCATAAGATGCAGATAGTAAATAAGGGTTTTTCACACCAGCACATCTTCAAGCCCGGATTCTTTCACAATATCAAGCGCCTTTTGAATCTCCTCCGGCGAAAGACTCCGGTTTATATCCGGATATTCATAAGCCCTGTAACTGGGACGGTACTGGAACATCAGGTTAAACCTTGCCTTCGGGATATGCTCTTTCGTCCATTGTACAATCGGTCTGGTGCAGCATTCAAGATGTCCCGGAAGAACAAGCTGTCTTAGCAGGATTTCTCCTCTGGTGTATGCTTTTTCAAAATTCCGCGTCACCACTTCCCAGTAATCAGGCGCGTTTGAATATTTGACTGCGCATTCATCGTTCCCATACCTGAAATCCCCGAGATACACATCAACAACGCCTTCAAGCAATTTTGCAATTTCCTTCGAATAATACATATTGGAGTTCCATACAACAGGTATATTGATTTTCAGTGCGTTCAGTATCTTAAGGATGACATGCGTATGCGGCGTCGGGGTTACAAAATTCACATTCCTTGAGCCATAAGCGCGCCTCAGTGCGATTATCCTTGCCATTTCCTGCGGTAATATGGAAATACCGCTTTGGGGCGAGGTTGAAATTTCCCAGTTCTGGCAGTAAACGCAGGAAAAATTGCAGCCTGTGAAGAATATCGTATGCGATGGCACGAGTTCAGGCTCCTCGCCAAAGTGTTGGAACTCGGCAGAATAATGCGAAACAGCCTCGCATCTACAGTAACCCAACTCCTTTTTTTTGCGGTTTGCCCCGCAGCGCCTCTCACAAAAATGACAGGATTCGAGTATCTTGTCCGCGATTGCTTCTTTCAAAGCGAGAAGCGAAGGTTCGACAGGAGGGGAAAGTTCTTTCACAGAGCTTATCTCCTCAAATTTCTCATAAAAAAACTTCATCGCGTTATCGTGTATTTCCCAGAGTTCCTCCAGCGGTGAATCTTTTTTAAAATCAACCCTCAGCGATTGGGAAATCCTGAACTGTGAAGGAAGCTTGTCCTTCATCACATCAAAATATCGAAAAAGCATTACTTGCTGCTTCTCACTCTTATCAGTGGTGTGGCAAACTTCCTCTCCACTTCCACCCTGTGTATCGTATTATATGTGCAGAACGGTATAATCCTGCCATCAGGAGTCGCATAATGCACCCCGCATCGTTTAATCCTCTCAAGGTCCATGTTATATAAATCCATAAAATGCATTGCCCCTATGAAGAGGGTATGGCGGTGGAATTCTTTTGTTGCTTCACCAGTCCCTTCCTTAAGGACATTGATGAAAAGTTTTTTCACATCTATGGATTTTGGTGCTTTTGCTGTATCGATATACCTGGGCAGTGCTGAAATAAGGCTCCCTATTCTTCTCATTTTCCCGAGCGACTTGCCAAGCCATTTGTCGCCGCCCAATGCAAGTTCATTGATATGCTCAAGAAGTCCTTCCACATCTATAAAACGGGTAATTGGTATCATTTTGCCATCTTCGATATAGACGTATGTGCCTGTGCCGCAGTGTGGATGAACCGTGAATTCCACATTGTGGACACCTTCCTCTGCCGACACAAAATGGGAAATTGGCACCACGAAAGGTACTGGATAGAAATCCTCTGCGCTTATAGCGCCATCAGTCTGTTCTTCTATCAGATTAAATAAATCCGGGATCGTTATCCTTTTTGCCATCCTTTCCTCTTTATTTATCCTTCCTGCAAAAGAAATCGGCTGGAAATTGATGCCTTTTACCGTATCCAGGTTAGTGACCGCAAACCTGATTATATCCCCTACCTGCATGTCGTTTACGCCTTTCGCCAGCGTGGGAACGAGAGAAATGCTCGTCAAGCCTCCCATTCTGCAGTTCTCGATTGCTTTAAGTTTGAGGGGGAGTGCATTATAACCCCGGTTTATGAAATACGGTTTCTCCGTAACGCCGTCAAACTGCAGATAAACAGTATGCAGACCTGCTTCGTTAAGCTGCTGGCATAATGTTAAACTCTTTGCAAGTTTAATCCCGTTGGTTGCCATCTGTATCTGGGTAAATTTGAATTCATGTGCCATCTTGACAATCTGGACAATGTCCTCGCGCATCGTGGGTTCGCCGCCTGCAAACTGGACAGCAGGGCACGGCACAGGCGTTTCGTTTCTTAGCATCTGCATCATTGCCCTTATCTGCGCAAGTGATGGTTCGTACAGATAGCCTGAAGCCTGGGCGTTTGCAAAACATACAGGGCATGCCTGATTACATCTGTTGGTGACATCGATATTTGCCAGAATGGTGGTTGTCTTATGGGAGGTGCATAATCCACACGCATGAGGACAGTTTCCATTCGAACCTATTGGATTTGATACACCTTCTCCATCATGCCAGTACCGCTCAAAGCGTTTATACTGCTTCGCACTTGACCAGTAAATGTCCTTGAAATAACCGTGCTTGCTGCATGTTTTTTCAAGAATGATTTTTCCATTTTCTTCTAGTATGGATGCGTCTATCACAGCAGAACATTCAGGGCATAATGATTTCGTTGATTTCATAGAAACACACCCTCGATTGTTTTTTTACGGACTATGTATTTATTATACTTGAGGCTTTCCTTGACATATTCAGAATAATTATATAATTCCAAATACTCCCGCATACACAAAGCCTTTTTAGTACTTAAAGTATATCACTACTCTGATGCATGTTAGCTTTAAAAAATTAAAGGATTGGTGATTTAACTTGGTAATAGGAGTTACACTTGTGAATGTAGTACCGGGACAGGAAAAAGCTGCATATAATGAGCTTATAAAAATAAAAGGAATTAAAGATGTATATCACGTGTTCGGGGAATACGATTTTGTAGTGATAAGCAATGTCGATGGCTTGAGTGCGTTAAATAAACTGGTGGACACTATCAGGGAAAGCGAAAACGTCACGAAAACGCAGACAATAGTGGGGGCGGAGCTTTAACTTAATGGTCATTGCCGAAGAGCTTGCCAAGAAGCAAAAGGCAATAAGCATCGCCGAATTTTTTGAGAAAAACAGGCAAATCCTGGGGTTTGACTCAAGTCCTCGCAGTCTGCTAACCTCTGTAAAAGAGGCTGTAGACAATTCCTTGGACGCATGCGAGGAAGCGGGGATACTTCCAGATATATTGATAAAACTTGAAAATGCCTCAAGAAATAACATAACCCTCATCGTTGAAGACAACGGGCCCGGCATCGTACGGGAACAAATCCCGAGGGTTTTTGCAAAATTGCTCTACGGCTCACGCTTTCATTCGGTTAAGCAAAGCCGCGGGCAGCAGGGAATAGGAATATCGGCAGCCGTATTGTATTCGCAGCTTACCTCGGGCAGGCCTGCGAAAATAATTTCCAAGATAGATAAGGACGCTCCAGCCCATTATTTCGAACTGCTCATAAACACCCAGACCAACGAACCCGAGATCCTTGCGGATAAAATAACCGAGTGGGATAGATTGCGCGGTACGAGAATCGAACTTGAGGTGGAAGCTTCGTATGTGAAAGGCAGGAGGCAGTCGGTGTACGAATATCTCAAGGACACAGCAGTCGTGAACCCTCATGCGCGTATAACACTCGTTGAACCAGACAACAACCAGATTGTATTTGAAAGGGCGACTGACAAAATGCCCGTGCAGGCTGTGGAGATACTGCCTCATCCGCACGGCATTGAACTTGGCACGCTGATGAAGATGCTGCGGTACTCAGAAACGGATAAACTTGATGAATTCCTGCACGGCTCATTTTCCCGCATAGGTCCCCAAACCGCAAAAGAGATATGTAAAAAAGCCGGACTGAGTCCCGAAACCAATCCGAAATCTGTAACCCTGGAAGAAGCCAAGAGATTGCATGAAGCATTCAGCAAGGTAAAAATTCTGGCTCCGGCTACCAATTGTCTTTCTCCAATAACAGAAGAATTAATCCGAAAAGGCTTGGGGAAAGAGCATACTGTGGATTTTATTGAGACCACGACGCGTCCTGCTTCGGTGCACAGCGGTCACCCTTTTCAGGTGGAGGCAGGCATAGCCTACGGGGGCAATCTCCCTAAAGAAGAGAAGGTGGAGATACTGCGGTTTGCAAACCGGGTGCCTTTGCTTTACCAGCAGGGGGCGTGTGCCATAACACATGCCGTCGAGAATTTAAACTGGAAGAACTACTCCCTTCTTCAGCCGGGCGGGATCCCTGTAGGACCTGCCATAATTTTAGTGCATGTAGCCTCTACGCATGTTCCTTTTACATCGGAATCCAAGGAAGCAATAGCAGATGTCCCTGAGATTGTCGAAGAAATCGGGCTTGCCCTGAAAGACATAGCACGGCGGCTTAAGCTCTATCTTTCCAGGCAGGATAACCTTGAGAAAAGAAGGGAAAAAGAGGAAATCATCTATCATATACTCCCTCGCATTGCAAAGAAAGTGGGGGAGATACTTGAGAGACCTGCGCCTGATATCACGCCTGTGGTTGCGAAAATCATGGGGAATGTTTTTATCCACAGGGTGGTGCAGCCAAACGGAAATGAGTGTAACGTAGAGATAAGGATTAAAAATTACAGGGATTCCGTGCATCATTTCGATCTTCATGAGACACTGCCTTTCCCTATCGAATCCCCGAGTCCTTTGCCGAAGAAAATCCCTGTAGGGAAGCAGATCGATTATGTCTGGAAGATTTCCTTGAAGCCCGGGGAACAGAAGGCGATAATCTATAAGCTGGGGGTTGAAGATGCCTCAAAACTTCCGCAGTTAGTGGTCGAGGGGATTGAGCAGGAGCTCATCACAGGAGCCAAGGCGGTGAAGCTTTGATGGAGAAAAGCAATAAAGAGATACGTGATTCCCTGTCAAAGACCACGCTTAAAAAGCTCATACAGGATTTCTACGAGCAGTTCGAGAGCGAGACGATTCCGCATATCGTGCTGCCCTCGCGCACCAAGAAGAACATCGAACTCAAGGAGGACAGCGACGTATGGGTTTATGGCGACAGCGAGAGCCTGCGGAGCGCAAAGACGGTAAAGGGCGCAAACCAGCTCCTCAAGACCTCGCATGTTGTCGAGCTGCTCATCAAAGGGCATCTTGACCAGAACAAAAGCTCCACCCTGAGAGAATTGTATTACATCAGCGAGAACTGGGATATCGCAAAATTCCACGAGCAGGCTGAAAGCGACAGGCTCATCGAGGACCTTGAGATCATCACAGGACTCCAGCGCGAGGATTTCCACGTCCGCCCTGAGGAAAACGGCGCAACGCTGTACGGTCCCATCAAACTCAAGGAGATAACGAAGCGCGGCGAGCGAACCATCCACTGCCAGGAGGATGTGGGTGAGGCTGGATACCAGATACCCTACAATGTGGAAACGATAAAGTTCTTAGAGCATGATGCGAAGTTCATCATCGCCATAGAAACAGGTGGTATGCAGGACAGGCTCATGGAGAACGGTTTTGATGAGAAATTCGATGCTATCCTTGTGCACCTGAAAGGTCAGCCCGCGCGCAGCACCCGAAGGATAATCAAGCGCATGAACGAGGAGCTCAAGCTTCCTGTCGTAGTGTTCACGGACGGCGACCCCTGGAGCTTCCGCATATACGCAAGCGTGGCATACGGCGCCATCAAGAGCGCGCATCTTTCGGAGTTCATGGCAACCCCCGCGGCGAAGTTCATAGGTGTGCAGTCCTCGGATATAGTGGAATACGAGCTTTCCACGGATAAGCTCAATGAGCAGGATGTCAAGGCGCTAAACAGCGAGCTTACAGACCCCAGGTTCGATACGCCGTACTGGAAGGAGCAGATTAATCTCATGCTGAAGATAGGGAAGAAGGCTGAGCAGCAGGCGTTTGCGGGGAAGGGGCTGGATTATGTGACTGACACGTATCTGCCGGAGAGGCTTGGGGAGATGGGGGTGGTTTGATCGACAAAAGGACTGTTTACGATGAATTAAAAAGAAATCCTAAAAATGTGCGTTTTAACAGGTTGTGCAGCGCAGCAGAATTATTTGGGTTCAGGTTCAGGGGAGGAAAGGGAAGCCATGTGATATACAGACGGGACGGCATAAAAGAGATGCTGAATTTCCAAAATGTTGGCGGATGGGCAAAACCTTATCAGGTAAGGCAGCTTTTAAAAATCATTGATAAGTATAATCTCCTTAAGGAGGAAAATCATGTATAGGTATGCGATAGAGATTTTCTATAGCGAGGAAGATGAAGGCTATATTGCCATAGTGCCGGAACTGCCTGAGTGCTCTGCTTTTGGGGAAACCGAGGAGGAGGCGTTGAAGGAAATCAAGGTAGCGATTGACTTATGGCTGGAAACCGCCAAGAAAGACGGGAGAGATATACCTGAACCTACAGGAAAAGAACTCCTGAGAACTGCGGTTGAGGGATTGATAGGCTTTAGAGCCAGACGTTCACAGAGAGCCAACGCGGAATGTGCATAGGCGTTTGAATTGTTCATGTTAATGCTGCTTCATGTGTTTCATTCTATTTTGATGAGGTAAATGATTACCCGTAGTTGAAGTCGGTGAAGATGGCTGAGCAGCAGGCTGTTGCTGGGAAGGGGCTGGATTATGCGACTGATGTGTGATTGCCGGAGAGGCTTGGGGGAGATTTGATGGCTTGAAATCGCTTAATTTATGTTATTTTAGTACTTATTTATGCGATTATAGTACTTAATTAGGAATAATAGTACTAAATTAAAACATATTTATACGAAGAAAATAATTTAGAATATATGGAATTAAAAATAGAGAATATCGACTTATTATTACCTAAAAAAGTTCCAAAACATGGGAAAGTTTCTGGAATAAAAAGTGAAAGAGGAAGTGTCAGAATCATTATCCCTTCAGAAAAAACTAAATTATCACTTACAGTCTCTGAGCCCTCAGAAATGCTTGTGAGAAGCGTTACACCTGATGGCAAATTACTTGGACTAACTAATTTCATAGGAAAAAATATATTCATAATAGCTCAAGAGGAATCAGATTTCAGAAAAGAAACTGGATTAGTAAATATTACTGATAATGAAGATGAAAACGTAGTAAAAGAATTACTCAAATTATGTGAAAAAGAGAACATCGATCCAGCTGATTTAATCAGAAAAACAATTAAAGATATGATGTCGAAGGGTTCCAAAAAATAACTAATAGTGGAGAAGAAAATGAATGAATTTATTTTTATCCAATATGCTTTTTATCTTTTTGGTATCTTTGCTATTATTAAAATATTTATATCAGAGTTGGAAGACATCGCTATAAGATTTAAGAGATTAAAAGAAAAAATAAAAAAAGTCTGTAGAAACTGAAACGCATATTTATTCGGCATAAGATGGGAATTTCAAAGACTATCTTCTCTTGGCGTTCTCACAGCAACAATCTATTCCGCTACCCTCGGCGCCGTTCTGCGAGATTCCCGGCATCCCTGCACCCAATCCACAACATTCAGGCTGCAAACCTCAAATCCCAGCGCCGAACAGTCTAAAATAATTCTGCCATCCCCATTCCCAGACCCCGGCGCCACCGCAAAATGCTAGGAAAAGCCACAGAATCTTCGCACCGATGAGAGCATAGATAATAATATTAACATGAGCATACTAATTTAAACAGTGACATTTATGGAATCTTCGATAAACCTTGAGGCGCGGCTTCTAGCTCTGGATAAAGAACTCCATGCCATTTTAAACATAGTCAGAGAGCAGCGAGCAACCGAGAAAAAAACAGATGTGGTGAAGGAAACACTAGGAGCGTGGGGTTATGATGTGGATAGCAAGAAATTTGTGGATAATCTGCGCAAATCCAAGAGATTAGATTGGGTAAAATGAAAGTTTTTGTCGATACATCAATATTTGTGGATTGCCTCAGGTCAACCCCCATTGCCTCTTCCAAAGACTTCCTTGAGATAATCGAAGGAAAAAAGCCAAAAGGATATGGGATGAAAACAAGTTTTCGAGAGAACCATCGTTTGCAGAAGACAGGTTGGCAGCGTCTCTAAAAAGGTGAATAAAAAATCGCACGAGAACCCAAGAAAACGAAGCGAACGCCTCTTCACCCTGCGAGGATGATTCGTCTGAGAAAGAACGCGGACAGCGGATAGAGACCAAAAAGAATTCCAGATAGGGCTGGAGATAGAGCTCCCAGTCGTTATATATACACGTTGCATATATACTTAATAATCGTAGTATTAAACTCAGGGTTAGTAATATGGTCGAGATTTCAATCATAGTAGCATTCATCGGCGGATTGGTATCTTTCCTGTCCCCGTGCATGCTGCCGATCATTCCTGGTTTCCTGGCGTATCTGGCAGGAGCGTCGCTTGGCGAATCAAAGTCAAAACGTAAGGATATTTTTCTAAACAGCCTATTTTTTGTTCTGGGATTTTCACTGATCTTCGCAGCCCTGGGTGTATTGCTAAATTCGATTCTATCGAAGGTTGCCTACGATGTCCAGATATGGCTTGCTCGAATCGGCGGCGGTATTATAATCATCTTCGGGCTTTACCTGGTCGGGCTTATCGAGATACCATTTCTTGAGCGGGAGTATAAATTTAAAGTAGGTAAATTCAAATCTAAATATCTCACGTCATTTTTGTTCGGATCTGCCCTTGCCGCCGGCTGGACTCCGTGCGTTGGAGTTGCGTTCGGGAGCATTCTGGGAATTGCTGCTATAGAGCCTGGACAGGCATTTTATCTTCTGGTTTCTTATTCGCTTGGGCTCGGGGTTCCTTTCCTTCTTGTCGGGTTATTCACATCCCAGGCATCCAATTTCATTAACAACGTAACCATCCGTTATGCAAAATTATTTAAATACGTCAACATTGTTTTCGGTGTCATCCTTATCATCCTCGGCATCCTTGCCTTTACCCAGAACCTGAATCTTATAGCTAATTTTGAGCCTCTTAATCGCCTGATATTACGACAATGAAAGCAAAAACAATCACCCTTATCCTTGTCCTCATTGCGATTGCTTCAGCAATCCTTTATTTGGAGTCCCTGAAACCTGTGAGGATATCACCACAAGAAGCACAGATCAAGCCCAACGTATCAGTGGCAGCCGGGATCAACTCTTCGAATATCACACAGGAAGAAGTCAGACCTCTGAATAAAGAAAAATTGGCAAAATATCCGCTCGCCAAGGAAATCGTAAATCCCTCAGGTTACATCAACACCGATAAAATCACGGTGTCGGAGCTGGTTGGAAAGAAGGTAATACTTATTGATTTCTGGACCTATAGCTGCATTAACTGCCAGCGAACCATACCCTATCTCAATAGCTGGTATGAAAAGTACAAGGACAAAGGGCTTGTTATTATCGGTGTGCACACCCCGGAGTTCCTTTTTGAGCAAAAATATGAAAATGTCCAGGCTGCAGTTCAAAAATTTGGTGTTAAGTATCCGGTTGTTCTGGATAATAGCTATTCAACATGGACTGCATACAACAATCTCTACTGGCCCCATAAATATCTCATCGACATAGATGGTTTCATAGTGTATGACCACATTGGCGAGGGGGCATACGATGAAACCGAGCAGAAGATCCAGGAACTTTTAAATGAGCGGATGGCGGTTTTAAAGATAAATGAAAGTGTAACCACAGAAATTTCAAAACCAGCAGGCGCTATGAATGTTGATTTTACAAAAGTAGGAAGCCCTGAGGTTTATTTCGGCGCTGGCAGGAATGTTTATCTGGGCAATGGAAAATTAAACACGGTTGGAATTCAAAACCTTTCTGAACCGATGGAGGTTAAAACAAATATCCTCTATCTTGTGGGCGGCTGGAATTTCCAGGATCAATTTGCTGAAAATGAAAATTCCCTGGCAAAGATTATTTTCCGCTATAGCGCAAAGAGTGTTTATTTTGTGGCAAGCGCAAAAGACGGCGCGACAATCCAGGTTTTCCGGGATGGAAAGCCGCTGGGTGATGAAGCCGGGGGAGATGTTGTGATGAAAAACGGTTTAAGCATCGTTAATGTGAGTGAACCTCATCTTTATAAACTCATTGAAGACCCTGCAGGTTATGGCGAGCATACGCTTGAGATCATTGTGGAAAATCCCGGTCTTCAGGCATTCACTTTTACTTTTGGATAGTGAAAAAATGGCATCTGATAAATTTCATGGAGGACGTGCCCTCAATCCCCGAGGTGGGTTTGGATGAAGCTATGGGTGGCTCTATACGCGATGATCTGGATTGTGCTCATCGAGTTCCTCCTCGCTATGACCCCTGGAGGCTCGTCGGTTCTGATTTATCTTCACATTGTTCTCGGGATCGCCATCATAGGTCTCGCATTCTACAACTTCTCCGGGATTCGGAAGACCCGCGTCCCGGGCCGGGTGAAACGCATCGTGCAGGTGAGTTTCAACCTTTCAGTGGTGGCGGCCATCCTCGGGGTACTGCTCTTCTTTGACGTCGGCAAGGCAGCGGTCATCCCGCTCATCAATGTCTCGATTTACGGGCTCATCCTTTTCTTCCATGTCGTCACCGCCTTCGCGATCATCACCCAGGCAGCCGCGGTCGCGATTGCATACGATATGTGGGAGGACCACGAGTTCGAAAAGGAGACGGAGCCGGGGATCGTGCCGCCTCTGCCCATGCCGCAGAAAGGTGCCCGGTGAGCGTGGGAAGACTTGCCCTCAGAATAGCGGTTGTAATAACTATGCCGGCATTACTGCTAGCTGGCAGCGCGGACTTAAGATAATATGGCGTGAGCGAATAGGCATCGACGCAGATGATTCTCTCAGTGACCTCCTTCACCCATTTTGACTTCATGCATGATAGGTGCATCTCCACGCTCTTATTCACTCTCCGCTCTATTCCTTAAGTCCTCAGAGAGCGATTGAAATTAATGCCTCTAAAAAGCGATTTGAACCTTTGTTGTATGGGGCTGGTGAGATTTGAACTCACGATCGACGGGTCTCTCCGAAAACGCCATGAGCAGCACATGTTCAGTGCTCCAACGGCTCATCATCGCTTACCTCGTCAGGCTTGCTCAGCAGACCCGTTGCTCATCATAACACCCGGATTAACCGGTTTTCCGCTGGAGCCCGTCGCCATGCCGGACTAGGCCACAGCCCCGGCATCGTTATACTTATCCGAATGCTATTAAAACTATCTAATCATGTGGTAGAGAGCAGAATCATGATCCAGGAAAAAGCTATAAACAATGCAGCGCTGCGCGGTTTGGATTGGTTGAAAAAACAAAAGCCTGTTTCAGTAAAGGATATATCCCGCGCACTTGGGGCATTGTCCTTGTGGAATGAACCCGCACATGAGTTAATTGAATTATTGCAATCAAAAAGAAAAGATGGGTTCTGGGAAACTGATTCGTCTCTTCTTGATACCGCAAGGGCATGCAGTGCGCTGGCCGGATGCGGGGTAAAACAATCCAGAACAATCCAGTGGATACTTAAACAGCAAAAAAACGATAACTGGAGCAACAACGAGATTGATACAGCCTATGCCCTGATAGCTCTCGGGGATTTCAGCGTGAAAAATGAATCGGGGTGCAGGTGGCTTTTGAGCAATTACGGGGAAAAGTGGGAATATGCGGGGACGACATCGCTCATCATCACAGCTCTCCTGAAACAAGATAGAAATAAATACATCGAATTCATAAAAAGCCGCTCACGGTGGCTCCTCTCAAAAAGGAAGTCAGGAGGATGGACTCATATCGCCACAAGCAACCTTGCGATACAGGCATTGATTCTGGCAGGTGAAGAGGATATCCTGCCTTCAATTCAGTGGCTCCTGGAAAAACAGGAAAATGGCAATTGGGGGAATGTCACTTCAACCTCGCTTTCGTTAATTTCGCTGAGGATGTATCTGGATAAATTTAATAGCGATATGGTCTATGAGGAGGCAAAAGGAAAATTATGAGCAAGAAGGCAGCGGTCATTAAAGGCGATGGGGTAGGTCCAGAGCTTGTTGATAATGTACTTCGGGTAATGGAAGCAATCGGCACGGATGTCGAATTCATCGTATGCGAGGCGGGTGCGCAGTGGTGGGAAGAGCACGGCGGGGATTCGCTTATTCCCGATGAGACCTGGGAAATACTGGGCAGTACAGATGCTGCTTTTAAAGGTCCGACCACTACGCCGGGGGGCGCGGGTTCACCGAAGAGCGTGGCGGTTTCAATCCGCCAGAAGTTCAATCTTTATGCCAACGTAAGACCGATAAAATCCTTTCCAAGCACCTCAAAACCCCTTGGAGATGTTGATTTCGTATGCGTGAGGGAAGGCACGGAAGGGTTCTATTTTGCCAAGGAGATCCAGTTGACGGATGATGTTTTTATCTCGATAAGAAAGATCACGCGCTCAGCGTGCAGGAACGTGGCGCGCTACGCGTTTGAAGAGGCGGCACGCCGCGACTGGAAGAGCGTTGTTGCAATACATAAGAGCAATATACTGAAGCAGACGGACGGGACATTTATCGAGGAAGTCAGGAAGGTTGGCGAGAATTATCCCATAGAATTGGAGGAATACCATATCGACAATATCGCGCAGCAGTTGATCAAGAACCCGCAGATTTTCAACCAGAAAATCCTCCTTTCAACCAATCTTTTCATGGATATTCTGAGCGAGGAGTGCTCTGCGCTTGTGGGCAGCATCGGACTCATTTACTCGGCAAATATAGGGGATAAATATGCCATGTTCGAGCCTGCGCACGGCTCGGCGCCAAAGTATGCAGGACAGGATAAAGTAAATCCCGTGGCTACCGTACTTGCAGGCGCATGGCTGCTCGATTACCTGGGAGAGCACGAGAATTCAAAAGCCATCTTTGAAGCCACGGAGAAAGTAATATCTGAGGGTAAATACGTGACCTACGACCTGGGCGGCAGCGCAGGGTCAAGCGAGATGGTGAATGCGATTATCGGAAAGCTCTAACCGAAAATCATTCCCATGCCGCTTGCAGCGTTCTCCTCTTCTGCGATAAATGCGGCTGTAACTATTTTCTTTTCCTCGCCCATGAGTTTTTCAAGACCGCATCCCTCAAGTTTTCCCTCGGCGCGGTCGATGTTTTCAGAATTGGCTTTGATAAAAAGAAAATAACCCTTGCGTTCTGAGCCCATGAGCCTGCACTCCCTGACGGTATAGCCGATGCGCTTGAAAAAATCGTCCTCTAATACTTTTGCAACGTCGTTGCTTACCTTGTCTTCATAGAAATAAACGGATTCCATAATTCTTTCCTCAAACTCTTAAATGGCAGTGGCGGTTAATAAATAATTCCAGTGGGCTCAGATTATCGCTATAAGGATTTTTACTAGCAATCCTATCATTATTGAATAAGTGACCCCTATATAAAAACAACCTTTTTTGGTTGTAAATTAAAAAACAACCTTTTTTGGTTGTATTTCTAAAAACAATCCTTATTGCCCAAAGAACAGATGCCCTAGATATTCCTTCAGCATATTATGCTTTTCAAGCACAACATCTGCATCCTTCAACCTCTGCGCTTCCACGTATGTCGGGATTGCTATGCAGAATAAGCCTGCCCTCTTTGCCGATTCCACCCCAAGCGGCGAATTCTCGATTACTATACACTCATCGTTGCTTATTCCAACCATCCTGACAGCTTTCAGGTAGGGTTCAGGTGACGGCTTTCCCGCAGTAACATCATTTCCAGTAACTATGGCGCTAAACCTGTCCGGGAAAAATCGCGCGATTATCTCCATGACAACCCCCATATCCGAACCCGAAACAACTCCGAGGAGACACCTATTTTTCAGGAAATTCAAGCACTCGTATATTCCTTCAAACACCTCCATTTTATTTATCCTTGCAAAAATCTCCCTTTTTTTCTTTGCAAGCACGTAAAAATCCTCAGGCTCCGGAGTCCTCCCAGCCTTCTCAAATACCAGCCTGATTATTCCTTCATGATTTGAACCTTCAAGGCCATAGATATCCTGCCTTCTGATATGGATGCCTGCCTCGGCAAACACGACTATCCACGCGTCCGCATGATATGGCATGGAATCCACAAGTACGCCATCCATATCGAAAATCACTGCCTTGAGCATCGATTCATATCAACCCGAAGATATGATAAAGATATCCGATAGCAATGATTTTTTATACAGGCACTTTTTCAACCTCATCGAGGAAGTACACGTCAGGCTTGTCGGCAACACCAGCCCTCTGCATCGCCTTTTTCGTGTCCTCGGATTTGACGAACTTCCTGGCTTTATCAAGGCTGTCCCACTTAAAGATTATCACTGTCTCGTTCGGGTCATCTGCATTTCGGAAGAGACGCCCTCCTCTGGAACCGTAAGTTTTGCGGGCAGAGCCGTGCTCATCGAACACAGGCTTCCACTTGTCAAAAGTCCTTGACTTTATGCCGGATAAGCAGGTACGGCATGGTATTACTTCCATTCCCAGAATTTCGCGTGCGTATTCCCGTTCTCATCGGCTTCATATTCGAAGATAACGGCAACATTATTGAGGCGCGCTAATTTCGCAGATGCTGTCTGTAAGTAATTATCTCCCCGGAAGCTAACAGCAGAGCCACGCCCCGTGAACCTTCCAACTCCATGTCCTATCCAGGTTAGGTTTTCTCCGTCCTTGGTCATTATTACTCCCTGTCCCTCCCCGTAGAGCCCTCCTCCGGGTCTCATGACAGACATGTACGTTACTAAATTGGTCGCATCCACTCCAAGAAGCTTTCCGCTCATCTGTACCGAGGTTTCAACCTTGGGGTACATCCCCTCGGTTGGAAGCACTCTGTACCCTGTTATCTTACCTTTGAATTCACCTATCATTTCCCCTAACATTGTTATTCACCCCCCGTCTTCAGATACTCGCCTATCTTCTCGAACTCTCTGGCGAAAGTATCATAGTCGTAGTGCTGGGCATGGATAATGGCGCTCCACCTTGCGGTGTAGCTGGCAAGGAATGCGGTCTCGGCAAGTTCTTCCTCGGTCGCACCGTTCATCATAGCTGCGCCCTTGTGGAAAAGCGTGCAGTAAGGGCACTTTATATTGGCTGCGACAGCCAACCCCATCAGTTCCCTGTACTTGGCTGGTATCTCGGTCTCTTCAAAGTTATACTTCTTGAAAAGGGGCCATTCCTGGACAAGGACTTCTTTCGGCAAAGCCTTCATGAAATCAGGAACTATACCCAGTGTCTTCTCTATATCTTTAAGTGTATTTTCATATGCTCCCATATTTTACTAACCTCCTTAACATGGAATTCGTCCAAAGAGAAAGAAATAGCAAGCGGATGAATTGCATACACTTTCCCCAAGCGAACAACATTTTAACTATGGTCTGTCCGTTCATAAATCTTTTGGCGCAGCACACACAAGCATTGCAAAAGTATTTTATACCCATCTTCAAATTCTAAGCAGCATGAAGGCTTACGAGTTTGAGTTCCCTGAAGACAGGTATTACCTCAAGAACCATGTATGGTTAAAGCAGGAGGATAAGGAAATCCTCATTGGAATTACAGAACTCGGGCAATCCCTTTCCAAAGGAATAGTACACATAGACCTTCCGCAGGTGGGGGATTCGATTAAGAAAGGGGACATGCTTGTGGCTTATGAAACCATAAAAGCTGTCTCGCAGATATCAATTCCTTTTGATTCAGAAGTCACAGAAGTCAATGAAAAACTGTGGGAAGACCCCAACATCATTAACGGCGACCCGTACAGCGAATGGCTCGTAAAAATAAAAGGCGAGCTTAGCGAGAGCAAGGTAATGAAAGTAAAAGAAGCCTCGGAATACTACAGAAAACTAATCGCAAAAGAGCGTGAACGATATGCAGATAATTAAGTTTATATATGACCATGTATTCAATTGACTGAGGCAAAAACATGGTGGAAATAGATGGACATAACCTTCCAGATGATCTGTATTATACTAAAGATCACACATGGGCAAGAGTAGAAGAGAATGGTTCAGTCACTGTTGGCATGGATGCATATGGTGCAAAAGCGGCTGGCAACATAGAGTTCATAGACCTTCCGATGGAAGACGATGAATTCGAGGCAGGAGAAGCATTTGGCTCGCTGGAGTCTGCAAAATGGGTGGGCGGACTGCTGATGCCTGTCTCAGGTACAGTTACCGGAGTCAATGAAAATATCGAGGATGAACTCGGGCTACTTGCAAAAGACCCCTATGGCGAGGGCTGGCTGATCAAGGTTAAGCCCAGCAATTTAAAAGACGACCTGAAGACTCTTGTTCACGGGGAAGATGTTGGCCCATGGCTTAAGAAAGAGATAGAAACCCGCAAGAAGAAATAACTACCAGTTCTCTTCGTTTTCTTTAAACTCGTAATCGACTATCTCAAGTTTGACAGGTTTTCCCTCTTTATTGTAGCATGTCCAGCTTGCGATAGTATAAGGCGCCCCTGCAATTATATGTATCTGGCCTTTTGCATCGAACAGTTCAAGGTCGGCGGTTGATGGTCTTGTGTCGCCTGTTGGATGGCTGTGCACCGTTCCCACTGTGCGTATATTTGGAAGCATGAATAATTGCATTACCGCGCTCTCATCGGTTGATTCGGTTCCGGGGACGACCACGACGTCTGTTATGACATCGCCATCTGCGGAAAGCATGCCGGCAAACTCTTTTGGATACGAGGATTTGCAGACTTCGAGTATGAAATTTAATGTATCGCGTGCAATTTTCATGGTATAGTAACTGCGAAATGTATATATTTAGATAGCATGATTAGAGGAAAGCCCTTTCTATTGGGCTGGTAGCTTAGACAGGCAGAGCGTCGGACTCTTAATCCGACGGTCGTGGGTTCAAATCCCTCCCAGCCCGCTTTCGGAATCTTACAGGATAATCCCTGTGCTACCCAAAGAAAAAGTATAAATATAATTATATATCGTATATACATATCAGGTGGTTTTATGAGTAACGAAAAAATAATAGGCTACGTACTTTACGCAGTGGGAATAATAGGCGGTGTGGAAGGAGCAATTGATAAGAGCATACCGATAAGTGTAGTGGCTCTTATCGTAATAGTAATCGGCAGCTACTTGCTTGATAAGAAATAAAGGTTCAAGTTCAGGATAGCGGTTACTTCAGACTCTTAAGATATTCGAGCAGGTCGTTAAGGTCGCTATCTGACATCTGCCATACAGGCATTGGCGGCTCAAGCCTCTTTCCATCAGCATCAACACCTTGCGTAATCGCCCGTTTGATGAGTTCGTCGGTATATGGTGTTTCATTCCCGCCCCCTGCTGTCAATGTAGAATATCTGATATCCGATGCATCAAACGTCCACATCATCATCCTTCCCCGCCCTCCTTTCCCGTCTACACCATGACAGGCGGCGCAGCTCATCATTCCACGCATTGCCATCGTTCCTATTGATGAAATAATGGGTTTACCCGAATTCGACGTGGCTGTGAAATATATCCTCTCCCCGTTGCTTTTGAAACCTGACGTTGTGTATGCACTGTACGATGGCGAATAGAGGGTCACCGCAAAAAGCCCTATCACGCCGACTGCAATAAGGATTATTGCAATTTTCGGGCTTTTCATACCAGGTCTTTCTTTTTCTCTTCGAACTCTTCCTTGCTTATCTCTCCGCTGGCATACCTTTTCTTCAGGATTTCAAGGGCTGAATCCACTCGCTTGGCGCCGCCTTCCCACAGGTATTTGATAAGGAGGACAAGCCCGATGAGCACAAGGAGCCAGAAGATAAGCCCTAAAATCCACCAACCACCGCCCATCATGCCATAGCCATAACCGTAGCCGTCCATCATTCCTTGCATATTTTAACCTCCACTAATAAGAATTGATTTTAGAACTATAAAAAGATAGGGGTTGGGCTCTCACCCGAACTATCGTACCGGTTGTATAATTTACTCGGTCACGAGGACATCAGGCGCTCGATGGCTGATTTTCAAGCCTTTGCCCATGCCTTTTACTTTTACTCCCATAATCTTCTCATGCGCAAGCTCTGCCGCTTTCTTTCCTGCAAGCAGCATACCGCCGAAAATCGGTCCCATGCGCGGCGCACCGTATGTTGAAGTGGCAGCCATGCCTGCCACAATCAGGCCCGGATATATCTCGTGGGTGAGATCTACGGTCTGTTTTTCTGCTTCATCAACCCACAGAGAGCCGCAGCCTGGCGGTTCAGGGATGGTTAATCTCTTTTGCTGCCAGAGGCGTTTGACAAGGACTGAATCATGTCCAGTCGCATCTATTACCACCTTTGACCTTATTGCAATCGGATCCATGCATGTAATGAACTTGGGCATGCGTTGTACCGGATACCACTGGATAACCACGCCTTCTACATGGTCTTCCTTGAGTATCAGGTCTTCCACGTTCGTAGAGTTGAGTAATTTCACACCTGCATTACATGCGCTTGCCAGCATCTTTGAGACCATCTCAAAAGAATCGCAGACATAAAGTCCGTTTCCAGCGTCTTTGAGATTTACGCCGCACTCTTCGAGTATCTTGTTAGCAGGTGCCCCGACTGTGTTCTTGGGCATGAGATAACCTCCCTGCCACATACCTCCACCGCCGTAGATGTTTCTCTCTATCATAACGGTCTTAAAACCTTTTTCTGCCGAGTATTTTGCCGCCGCCACTCCGCATGGTCCTGAGCCAACCACAACAACATCGCTGTCGAGAATGTTCTGCATAAAATCATCCAGGAATTCATTCACTATTGTTCTTGTGACATGTATCTCACTTATGTTCGTCATAATTTCACCCTAAGTTAATAGGGCTTCTGCTAACTATAAACTTTTCTGAGAATAATAGACAAAAAACGCAAAAACCTTTAAATACCCATAGGCAAATTATAGACTGCTAATTTTCTCATTTTTTGTGATGAGGTATCTAAGAGGTATTTAAATGGATAATACAGAATACAAAGGAACAACCACAATCGGGTTAGTTTGCGATAAAGGCGTAGTCTTAGCCACCGAGAGAAGAGCAACGATGGGGCACTTTATTGCAAGTAAGGACGCAAAGAAAGTCTATCAGATAGATGACCTGATAGCAATGACCACCGCAGGCTCAGTAGGAGATGCGCAGAGGCTTGTAAAATGGATGCAGGTCGAAGCCAAACTCTATAAAATGCGCCGGGAAGAGACCATGACCGTGAAGGGAATAGTAAGTCTGCTTGCCAATATACTGAGCGGTAACAGATACTTTCCATACTTTGTCCAGCTTCTTGTCGGAGGCGTTGATAAAAACGGACCGGGTATCTATTCTCTTGACGCTGTCGGCGGAATAATCGAAGAGAAAAAAGCTGTGGCAACGGGGTCAGGTTCGCCTATGGCATACGGTGTGCTTGAAGACAGATATGTAGAGAACATGCCTGTAGAGGAAGGGGTCGAACTGGCAGTACGCGCCCTGCATAATGCCATGAAGCGCGATTCAGCATCGGGCGATGGCATTGATGTAGTAAAAATTACTCCTGATGGATACATACAGGTAGAAGAAACAGAAATAAAGAAACTGCGCGAAACCTTTACATAAACTTTTATTTTATTTTTTGTATTTTAAAAGGAAACTTACGATGACAGTTGAAGACGTATTAAATGAGCTAAAACAAAAAATAAGAGCTCAGCTTCCCAAAGACATCACGATATCTGATGTGGATTTCGAGGGACCCGAGCTCGTTATTTATACAGAAGAGCCAAGAAAATTCGCTGATAACGGCGACCTCATAAAGAACCTTGCCAAGGAATTGAGAAAACGACTGGTGGTGAGACCAGACCCAAAGGTGCTGGAGCAGCCTGAAGAGGCAATTACTGCGATTTCAAAAATCGTCCCTCCAGAATCCGGGATATCCAACCATTACTTTGACGTGGACACAGGCGAGGTCATAATAGAAGCCGAAAAGCCCGGGCTGGTAATTGGAAGGCACGGCGAGACCCTGAGGGAAATCACGAAAGTCATCGGCTGGACAGCAAAAGTAGTTAGAACCCCGCCGATGAAATCTACGACTGTGAACAATATCCGCCAGTTCCTGCGTGCAAATAAAGAAGAACGAAAGACCTTGCTGAAAACCATAGGCAGAAAGATACACCGCGGAGTTTCTTCCAAGGATAAATGGGTGAGAATTACCACGCTCGGCGCCTGCCGTGAAGTGGGAAGAAGCTGCTTTTTACTCTCGACCCCCGAAACCCGGATATTGATCGATTGCGGGGTGAACGTAGCCGGGGAAGACAATGGAACACCCTATCTCTATGTACCCGAAGTGCATCCGATAAGCCAGATAGACGCAGTTGTTCTTACGCATGCTCATCTCGACCACATAGGTCTGGTACCCTTACTGTACAAATACGGGTTTGAAGGACCAGTTTACTGCACTCCCCCGACACGCGACCTGATGGCATTATTGCAACTGGACTATATCGATGTTGCAGCCCGTGAGGGAAGGAAAATCCCTTACGAATCAGCCATGATCCGCGAAGTTCTGAAACATATCATAACATTGAACTACGGCGATGTCACGGACATAGGCCCGGATATGAAGCTGACGTTCCATAATGCCGGTCACATACTGGGTTCTTCGATTGCGCACTTCCATGTGGGAGACGGTCTGTACAATATCGCTTTTACAGGAGATATGAAATACGAAAAGACGCGGCTTTTCGACCCTGCAACCAATGATTTTCCCCGCATTGAGACTCTGGTGATGGAAGCTACGTACGGTGGATCAAGGGATATGCAGCCCTCAAGAAAAGAGGCAGAGCGGCATCTTGTGCAGATTGCCAAGGAAACTCTTGAAAATGGAGGAACCCTTGTTATCCCAACATTTGCTGTGGGAAGAAGCCAGGAAGTCATGGTAGTGCTTGAGGAAGCCGTACGGAAGGGATTGTTGAACGATGTCCCGGTTTACCTTGATGGGATGATATACGAGGCAACTGCAATCCATACCACGCATCCCGAATACCTGAACAACGAGCTTAGAAACCTGATTTTCCATAAAGGCATGAATCCATTCCTTGCGAAATGTTTTGTGCAGGTGGATTCGAAGGAAAAGCGCCAGAAAATCCTCGATGACCGCGAGCCGTGCATCGTTCTGGCGACCTCTGGTATGCTCAACGGCGGACCTGTGATGGAATACCTGAAGGCTTTTGGGCCAGAGGAAAAGAACACCATTGTTTTTGTAGGCTACCAGGCAGAAGGGACGCTGGGAAGGCGCATCCAGAAGGGCTGGAAGGAAATTCCCATTCATGCGGCTGGAGGAAAGACCGAAACAGTCAAAATCAATATGCGTATCGAGACTGTTGACGGGTTCTCGGGTCATTCGGATAGAATGCAGCTTATGGAATACGTCAGGAAAATGAGACCAAGACCAGAGCATATCCTTACCCAGCACGGGGATGAGAAGAACTGCATTGACCTTGCAAGCTCAATATATCGTAAATTCAGGATAGAAACACGCGCCCCTATGAACCTTGAGACGATAAGGCTGGCTTAGGTTTCTCGCAGAACTGCGCTGCTGGTGAGAAATCTTTACAGGCAAAAAACGCTATCAAGTCCTGTATCCTTCATTTATGTGCATCCATAAGAATATCTGAACCCACAGAACCATCGAGAATAAAAAATGAGGGCACGTGCAAAATTACAAAAAATTCATTTGAAGAAATGGGATGTGTAAATAATTTTGTTTGTTGCCACACCCGAAACCTCAAACATTGCCTTATCTAAAGTACATATGTAAGGTTGATTTTATTATAAAGTTCCGAAGCGCGAACCAAAAGACAATCTGTAATATAAAATTTCAACAAAAGCTATAGATATTTTAAAAAATCATCTTTCTCAAATGCTTCTCTAATTTCTATGTTTTCATACTGACAGAACTCGAATAAATGCTTGAGAAGTCTTGCATTTTGTTTATTGTTAAGATTGTCTATATGCACTCTTATGTCTTCCGAACTGTTGAACACTTGTTTAACAATGGGATAAATAGAGTCTACAATTTCCTTGAGCTTTGTACCCTTATTAATATAGAATCCTACCAACCAATAGTAATAACAAACGCATTTCAATTGCATATCAGCTTTTTGATTAGACTCTTTAGTATCTGTAATCAATTCATGAAGTTCTTTTATCATACTTTTTATTTTTATCCTACACATCTCTGCATCTGGTATTTTTCCTTTACGTCCATCATTTATTGTGTCAAGAGCATATAAAAATGTTCGGAGAAAAGGAGTTCTCTCATTGAATATCTCGTTAAGATATTCTTCTAAAATTATTATATCACTGTTAATCTCTTTTTCGTTGTTTATTCTAAATTGCTCTGGTGCATAATATTCCGCTCTAAAGAAGCTTGCTTTTAAAAGATCTTTCCATTTATTATCATCTATTTCTTCTTGTTTTTGTATTATTAAATATAAAAATGTAGTGACATTAAACGGTTCTTCTTTCAGTTTATGAACCAACCTCTTCTTACCTGATTCAACTTTACTAAATCCAGCGTCATTTGCTGCCTTCTCAAGCAAATCCAACATACCTGGCTGATTATCTTTCTCTGGAACTGTTATATAACAGTAACCATCTTTTTTCAGTAATTTATTAAAAGAAAAAATCGAACTGTATATTGCAATTGGAAACTTTTCCATAAAATGAAGTGTATGAGTGCAACTTACTAGTGTCACAAGATTCTGATTAAGATTTACTAATGGTAATGGCACCGGGAAAAAATTTCCATTATCTATATGAAATTTTTGTTTCCACTCAGGAATAAAATCTTGTGCAAAATATTTAAATTCAGTATCAACTTTATTGTTATTCCTCTTCTTTAGAGCCATTAGAGCCTTAAATTGACCAAAATTCGCACACCCTGCATCATACATGTCAGAAAATCGATCAATTCTACGTTCTATTTCTTCTAAAAGATGGAATCCTATCAATTGTACTTCACGTTCAGCCCAAGAATCAGAATATACATTTATCCAATTTTCATGCCTAGCATATTTAATTTGCATATCAATGCTCTCGAATTTGGTCATATTAGCTAACAAAGGTAGAACATTATCTTCTTGGGGAATTTGTTTAATTAGTTCCAATGGACTTTTGGGTGTATCTCTTTTCAAGGGGGTAAACTTGGCCTTAGTAGAATCAACCAATATATTCATGATAGCTGAATTGTCCAACCCTGCAACTATTATATTTTTTTCAATCATTTCATTTTTATGAAAGTTATTTAATTCTGGTTTTTTATGACTTTTATCGTATAAGTCAACTAATATATTATAGGCCAACAGGGCTATTTCTATTAGTATCAAAATGGGGAGTATACCCTCAAGGTGGATGAATCCGACTAATGATAATAGAATTATAAACCCTATAACCATAAAAATCAATACTCTAATAGTGAAAAATCCATTTTTCCTTATCCAAAGAATTACCTTTTGTAGACTCATTCTAGGCATGATTTAATTCCATGTAAAATTTTTCATAATTATTACAATTAAATTACCACCGAATGATTATTTGAATTGCCAATATATTAAATCTTTGCCAATAAGTTCATACAATATGTGGAAGTATTTGGTGAAATGCCAAAATTGTTGGTTCTTTTTGCATGGCAGTATCTTATATCCAATAAATAATAGTGAACCAAAGGAGAAATAAAGTGTAATCGCTTTCATGCTAATTTCGTGCCCCTTTTATCTCGTTACTAATCAGAACAACGAATATAATTTGGAACCCTCATGTACCCCACAGATGCCTCCGACCTCGGTCGGGAGTCCGTGACTCAATCCCTGCCGAAATGCTCATACCCTTTCGCCTTGAGTTCCTCCAGCCTGCCCGCTCTTTCGATAAACACCCCGTCCTCAATAACTTCCCCGATTACAGTTAATCGGCAGGCTTTTCTTGCCTTCTCAATTTTATCCGGCGCTACCGTAAACAACAGTTCAAAATCCCCGCCTGTAAAAACAACAGCCTTCATCAAATTCTCTCCTTTGAATAACCTTTTTACTTCAGGCAGAACAGGCAGCCTGTTTTCGTATATTTTAAACCCCACGCCGCTTGCTTTGCTTAAATCGTGAAGCGAAAGCGCCAGTCCATCGCTTATATCCATCATGGACGAAACTGCGCGGCTCTGTGCAAGCGCCATGCCTTCATTTATTCTTGGAACAGGCTCAAACAATGCATTCAGGATTTCCTGGCTGACCTTCATTCCCTTATCCAGAGCAAGAAGCGCTGCACCTGCCGAGCCTAGATTACCTGTGGCGCACACAAGGTCACCTGCCCTAGCCCCGCTTCTTCGTATGAGCAATTCCTTTTTCACAAGCCCCAGCGCAGTTCCTGCCATTGTGAGTTCCTCATGAGAATCCGTATCCCCTCCTATTATCTGAGTCCCGAATCTTGAGGCGCAATCTGCCATGCCTTTGGCGATATCCTCGACAAATCCAAGCTCGGTGTCAGGCGGGACGCCCATAGCCATCAATACACCGAGCGGTCGTCCCCCTTTCGATGCCAGGTCGCTCAGATTTACCGCAACCGACATCCATCCAATCTGCTCACCTCTCATACGGAGAGGGAAATCAGTTTTCCGGTGAAGCATGTCAGTGGTGGCGAGGAGATATTCTTCCCCGCCAATATCCAGCACAGCGCAGTCATCCTCACCCGCCCCAACGATGATGTTACCGTCTGGTTTTGCAAGCATGTTTGAAATGCGGGCTATCAATGAACGCTCACTAAATTCGCCGACTTTCATTAAACAATAATCTACTTCAACCTCTATAGAACTTTCTTTACGCATGTTTATAAATAATAAGGATTCAGTAAATGCGATGAACGGCGTACCCGGCGACGAAGAAATGCCACTGGTTGAGCATGTCAAAGAGCTGCGCTTGCGAATGATGACTGCAGCAGTTCCGGTTGCGCTCATTACAGCAGTTGCTTTTCTTTTCTCGGGCAAACTTTTGCAGCTGATATGGAACCAAACAGTTCCCGTGCCAATGACAATATATTCACCGATGGAACTGATTATCACAAAACTCACGCTGTCCCTCATGGTCGCGCTTTTTATAGGCATACCGCTTGTGGTTTACGAAGGATTCATGTTCGTGGGAAAAGGACTTTATACGAAAGAAAAACTGTTTTTCCTGAAGATTGTGCCTTTTTCTTTTGTCCTGTTCCTAGCCGGGGCATCACTTGCCTATTTCGTGGCTGTGCCTCTGATATTCAAATATACCATACTTTATTCGATTGATGTAGCAATCCCGCAGATTTCTGTTATAAATACCATTTACACTATAATAACGCTCATTCTCGGCTTTGGGCTTGTTTTCCAGTTCCCGCTTCTTCTGATATTTGGTATTAAGATGGGACTTGTGAAGAGCGAGTACTTAGGAGGAAAACGCAAGATAATTTACGGTGCATTTCTTGCATTTGCATTATTTGCATTATTCGTTTCTCCCGACCTTTTAGCAATATCGGAATTGATGGTTGCAGCATTGCTTGTGGTGTTATTTGAACTCAGCCTTATAGTAGCCAGATTTTTTTAATATTAAATTCATGCACCTTGACATGTATTCTCCAGATGAAATTATGCTTGCTATTTAAGTCGGTATGAAGAAAGATGTGAATGGTTTGAAATTCAATATTTTTCCAAACGTGAAGAATTACACAACCGAATAGCATTGGCTAAAAATTTTTATCCAATCTTCCATCATCATTATCATCAACATAATTTAATTTTTCCAAAAGAAATAAAGGGGTTAAATAATGAGGTTGGTATATTAGAGAGATAGGATCCCTGAAAATACGCAAACCTTATGAGTACTTAAAAAGAATTGTGGTAAAACGTGATAGAAAAAACCATTGCAGGAGTGAAAGTCGGAGATGCTCAACCTGCACGAGTAATGGGCGTGATAAATCTAAGCAGGGAGTCTTTTTATAAGGGTTCTGTTGTATCGTTGGATTCTGTTCTGGATGCTGCCCTTAAGATGGTCGATGAGGGCGCTGATTTCATAGATGTGGGCGCACGTTCCACATGGCCGCAAGCTGTGAGAATTTCAAAAGACGAGGAGCGAACCCGCCTCATACCTGCAATAAAGACCATGGTTGATGTTACAGTGCCAATATCCGTGGACACTATGTTTGCCGATATAGCGGAGGAAGCACTTGACGCAGGGGCACGGATTATCAACGATGTAAGCGGGTTTACGGCAGATGCACAGATGATAGAGGTGGCGAAAGAGCACGAATGCCCTGTGATACTGATGGCAAGCAATGAAGTGCCAGGTGATCCGGTGGGCATTGATGCTATAATGGATTCGCTGGAGAGGATAATATCTCAGGCAGAAGGAAGTGGAATAGCTCCTGATAATATAATCATAGACCCTGCCATCGGAAGATGGACCCCAGAGAAGCTTCCCATGTATGATTATGAGACCATAGATAATCTATCGAGGCTTCGTATTTTCGGAAAACCCATACTTGCGGCAATATCCAGGAAATCCTTTATCGGAGAGAAGCTTCATAAACCAGCAAATGAAAGGCTTTATGGAAGCCTCGCTGCCACTGCAATTGCGGTGCGAAACGGTGCACATATTATCAGGACGCATGATGTTGCGCCCACTCTGGATGCCGTGAGGGTTGCACAGGATACAAGAGCAAGGATACCAATGGTGAGGTCTGGCGATTTCGAAGCCGAACTGCTTGACATAAGAAATCAGGGAGATTCCGTAAGACTAATGAGCTCAATCGGGGCAACAAGAGCAGGAAGCCAGGTCATGAAGAGTAAGACAGTTTTTTTAAATATCCTGTTAAAGAACATATCCACAACCGAGGCATTGATAATAAAACAGGAGATGCTTGCAAGGGGAGGGGATGCAGCCCTTCCCCGGGGGGCAGTATCCCATGAAGTGGATAAAGTAAATCTGGTCATCTTCGGCACGCAGCTTCAGGTTGAACGTCTTATAAAAAAAATAAAATACCAGGTGAGGGAGCTGCCTTTGATTGCAGATATGCTCACTGAATTAATGAACAGGAAAAATGACGCCGTTTTCAGGTATTCTAAAACATGATAATATCAAGGCAAAAAAAATTCAGGGAAATCCTGCGTAATCTGAAGGAGCAAAACATTTTCATAATTGGCTGCGGGAAATGCGCAACCAGACTTCATGTGGGCGGCGAACCTGAAGTGCTCGAAATGGAAAAAGGATTGAAGAGAGCGGGTAAAACCATAGCTGGATGGACAGTTTTAAGCTCTGCATGCAGTATACCTTCGTGGAAGGAAGTGCTGTCCCAAAATCCGGCGATAAGAGAATCTGATGCACTGCTTGTTATGTCCTGCGGCACAGGTGTGGCAGCAATCTCAAGGTTTGCAGATATAGTTTATCCCGCTCTTGATACAGAATCACTAGGCGGATTCTCAAGTGATGAAATAATGGAAGAACAGTGCAATATGTGCGGAGAATGTACGGTCTGGATGTACGGGGGTATATGCCCTATCGCTCAGTGTGCCAAAGGCTTGCTGAACGGACCCTGCGGAGGCGCAGTTGAGGGAAAATGCGAACTGGATGAGCGCCCCTGCGCCTGGGATGCGATTTATGAGAAGCTGAAAAAGCTCGGGAAGCTTGAATATCTTGAAATTATACACGAACCCAGAAACCATGCAAAAAAGCTTCGGGGGAAGTAGCTTGGGCTTCAGTGAAAAAATTCGCTCAGGAAAATTCGTAATCACAGCCGAGATAAGCCCACCAAAAGGGACGGATACAGAAATGATGCTGAAAGACGCAAGCTTTATAAAAGACGTCGTGGATGCTGTCAATATCACCGATAACCAGAGGGCTGTAATGAGAATGAGCCCGCTGGTAGCATGCTGTATCCTTGGGCAAGAAGGATATGAAACCATAATGCACCTGACCTGCAGGGACCGGAACAGGCTTGCGCTCCAGTCAGAACTTCTTGGAGCCTGTGCGCTTGGAATAAACAATATACTGGTAATGTCAGGAGACCATCCTGCAAAGGGTGACCATGAAGGCGCAAAGCCTGTGTATGATATGGATTCGGTGCAGCTTCTTGGATTGATTCAAAAATTAAATCGCGGGTATGATTTTTCAGGTAATAGATTAGAGAGCAGGACGGATTTATGTGCCGGTGCGGTTGCGAATATGGAAACAAACGAGCTTGCACTTATCAAACTTAAAAAAAAAATAAAGATGGGTGCACGGTTTATCCAGACTCAGGCTGTTTTTGACGCAGGCAGCTTTTCCATGTTTGTGGCTGAAATCAGTGATATTGGATTTAGACGAAGCAGAATAATAGCTGGCATAATTCCATTAAAATCGGAAAAAAGTGCAAGATTTCTTAATAAAAATATAGCAGGTATCAAAATCCCTGAGGATATAATCCACAAAATGCAGACTGCAAGGAATCCCAAAGTCGCCGGGATGGAAATTGCAGCAGGGTTAATCGAAGAACTGCGCGACATGTGCGGCGGCATACATATTATGCCAATCGGAAATCATGAAAATACAAAGGCAATACTTGAAATGGCAGGTATTATATGAAAACGCAGGTAGAGCAGGCGAAGGATGGTAATGTAACGGCGCAGATGGAAACGGTTGCGAAAGTCGAGAATATCAAGATCGGGATTTTGCTTGAACGAATTGTAAGTGGAAGTGTGGTTATCATGGGCAGGGGAGAAAAACCGGTTGGCATAGGCAGAGGTCTTGCAACAAAAGTGAACGTCAATATAGGCACCTCCTCATTAAAGATCAGTCCTGACGAGGAAGTAAAGAAAGCCCAAATTGCGGAAAAGTACGGGGCTGATACCATAACCGACCTCTCAATGGGTGGATATATCACAGGAATACGGCGAAGAATACTTGAAAATACGACGCTTCCAATTACCACTGTACCCATCTACCAGACCGCAGCCGAAAAAGGTCTTGAGAATATGGATGAGAAGGACATTATCAAGAATATAAGAAAGCAAGCTAAAAAAGGTGTGAGTTCTTTTGTACTCCACTGCATAGATAATAAAACGCTTGGAATGCTGAAAAAAAGGAAAAGGATAATGGGCATAGTATCCAAAGGCGGGTCGATAACAAGCGCTTACATGATGCTCAACAGGTGCGAAAATCCGTTCATCGAGAACTTTGATGAGATATTAAAAATACTGAAAAAATACGATATCGTCCTCTCGCTTGGAAACACCATGCGAAGCGGATGCATCCACGATACGCGGGATAAGGCGCAGATAGAGGAAATAAGACAGAACGTGGAACTTGCAAAACGGGCACATGAGGAAGGTGTGCAGGCAATTATTGAAGGAATTGGAGGACATGTACGTGCCGACAGGATAACCGAGTATGTCAGGTTCCATAAGCGGATGTCGGATTTTCCGCTTTTCGTCGCGGGTCCTTTACCCACTGACGTGGCAGTAGGATACGACCATATCGCTGGTTGCGTGGGTGCAAGCATGGCAAGCGGAGCCGGCGCGGATTACCTCTGCTATATCACGCCGTCCGAGCACCTCGGTCTCCCTGGTCCTGAACAGGTAAGGGAAGGGCTTATAGCTTTTAAGATAGCTGCGCATATAGGTGATTCTATAAAATACGGGCTGAATGAAAGGGATAGGAACCTTGCAGCAAAAAGAGCAGAACTTGATTGGGATGGGCAGCTAATGTATGCTATCGACAGCGAAAAGGCAAGGGTGCTGGCGCCAGAGGAGGGACCGTGTACCATGTGCGGAGATTTCTGTGCCATAAAAATAATGAAAGAGGTGTACAAATGCAAGTAATCGGCATAAAAACACCTCTCATAAAACCGGGTGATGATATTGCAGGGGTTTTAATAGATGCAATTGGCTTTGCCGGCAAAAGATTGCAGGATAACGATATAATAGTGCTTGCAGAATCTGCAGTTGCAAGTGCAGAAAAACGTGTTGTCAAACTTGAAGATATTAGGCCCGGCAAAAAAGCGATTGAACTCTCAAAGCTTTTTGAAAATGATCCGAGAAAAATGGAATTAATAATTCAGGAATCCGATGAGATACTCGGAGGGATTCCGGGCGTGGTTGTAACCATTACCAAAGGCGTGCTCTCGCCAAGCGCGGGGATAGATAATTCCAATGCGCCCGAGGGGCACGTGGTGCTGCTTCCTGAAAACCCAAAAAAGAGCGCCATTGAAATCAGGGAGAAGCTGATGGCGGAATACAATTGCAACATTGTCGTTATCATCGGTGATAGCAGGACGCAGCCGCTGCGCCTGGGATGCGTGGGCATAGCGCTGGCATGCGCAGGCATGGAGCCTGTGGAGGATGTGAGAGGAAGAAAAGACCTTTTCGGGAAACCTTTATTGATCACTCGCCGGGCCACTGCAGATAACCTTGTTTCTGCGGCGCAGATAATAATGGGCGAGGCGGATGAGAGCACGCCAGCGGTGCTCATCAGGGATGCGCCGGTTAGATTTATCGAGGGCAGCATGGATATACCTGTGATTCCACGCAATGAATGCCTGTATTTTGCTTGTTTTGATAAACCACAGAGGTGCTGAGGCACGGGGTGCCAATCTCTTTCCCTCTGTCTCCGTGGTGAGATTCCGTGTTCAGTTAATTTTATCTATGATGAATTCTTATTGATTAAAGGTATAAATAAATTTTGTATTATTGTTGATTTTTAGAATGTTAAAATAAGGTAATCGGAGCATTTATAATTTTTCTTTTCTTATGAAAATATCTGAGATATTTAAAAATCATTTTATTAATTTCGTTTCGATTTTAATTGAAAAAAGGATGCTTGTTTTTATCTTTCAGCTAATTTTTCGAGGATTTTCTCAAGACGCTGGTTGTGCTCTTTCATCCCTTGGTTGTGCTCTCTCTGCTCAGTAATAAAAGAATCAAACTTGGAGTTAATTTCTGGAAGAGCCGAAGTATCGCTTTTGATGTCTTTTAGTATGCCAATCCCAACGTCCAGCTTCCTATTGGTGTCAGCAAGCTCGTCGGTGTATAACCTTATGAACCTCTGCGGAAGATAAATATGATAAGGGATTTCTTCTTTTTTAATGTCCTCGATTAATGCGCCCTTTTGCTCCCCTCTGATTTGTATTTCTTTTAAAAAGTTGCTGATTTCGCTGGAGTCTCCACAACAAACCATTTTGACGCTACCGTCAGGGTCGTTAAAGGCAAACCCTTTAAGGTCAAGCAGCCTTGCAATGTCTTCTATAAGGCTTCTTAAACCAATATCCTGGACTTTTCCAGTCACCATTACGTTATAGCATTTCTGCATTGTTTTTATTCATGGCTGTTATGTCATATTAAATTAACCTTCACATGCAGAAAACATCTATGCATGCAGGAAGATACGGGGCTGATGCTTGAGTTCATGGAATTGATGAAGTGGGAGCCAAAGCTTTTGGATATTCTTAAGGGTGCGTCCAGCGTGGGCGTAGAAGCGAAGAAGTAATGCCTATTCGGGCTTATTTCTTACAGACTTAAGCCTTACAGACTTAAGCTTTGGATTGCGCATTGCCCATTCTTGTTCATACATGGATTTTAAGAAGTCAGGGTCTTCGTAATACGTCCTTATACCAAGGCATTCTATATCCTCCAAAACATTAGCTTTGTGCCTGTTCATTTCTAAAACATCCTTTTTTGCTTCTTCAGATGCTTCGTTTTCCATAATATCATGAACCACACATATCTCGAAAATCTTGTCAAAAAAAACCCATGTCCTTACTTCGGGCGCATCTTCGAGAAAGCCGAGAGAGAAAATAGAGAGAGGATGCTTTTCAAGATGTGCATCCACTGTTAAATTATATATTTTTGTAAGCTGTTCTTCTAACTCTTCGTGGGTGTTGGTCAAGCATGCCTTAAAAAAATAAGGAGACATTCTGAGTCGATTTTTAAATTTGTTTTTCAATTCGTTTTTTAGTGCTTCATTCATTTCATTGAGGTTTTTCTCTAATTCGGCTTTCGATTTCTCGAATTCTTGGTAGGTGGGAACGATATATTTAGGATTTTCTTTCCTAAATTTTAAACAGGACTGTCGTTGCTGCTCATCCCCGCCAGAAGGGCACCCAGAGGGGCACGGTTCTGGTAAATCTCTCAAACACATGTCGCAATCGATGGGTTTCGGTTCACTCTTCTGTCTCGCCTTTTCGTAATCAATTAGCCAGTCCTGCTTTTTAACCAGCATTTCAAGAATCTTATCGTTTTTTTGTAAGGTATTTAGAAGCTCGTTCTCTTCCTGTTTGGAAAATGTTTTTTGAGCAAAAACACTTCTAAAAAAATTCAAAACATAAAAACCGCTATCGACTTCATAGGAAAGACGACACAGGTTGTTTTTATACATTCCTTTATTACGCCTTCCGCTATTGATTATTTGTGGAGCGACGGCAACCACTTTATCTTTCTCCAAATATCTTAATGCTTTTGAAACGGTAGATTCTTCTTTTTCTATCTCTTTGGCTATTTGTCTTTGTGGTTTATTAGAGCCATCTAATAGTGATAAAATAATTTTAATCTGGGTTTTTATAGATTTATTCTCATTAGATTTCATATTAGATTATAATAGTGAAACTTAACTTAAAGCTTTTCTAAAAACCACTTGAATTTTATTCTATTTCTTTAAAACAGTCTTAAAACCACTTGAATTTTTTAATCTAAAATTCAAGCACTTTTATTTAGTTAGTAATATATAAATAGTATGGGATTCTTAATAGACTATATGGTAAACAGAAAACTCCAGTTCGCAAACGGAAGCTACTTTACCGTGATTCTAAGAGCGTTAATCGATGCTCTCGGACTTAATCCAGGCGATAAGGTAAGCTTTGGTATAGAAGATAAAAAAATCGTTATTGCGCCCGCCACACTGTGTAAAGATGCAGCGAGCGCGTTTGCCGTGTTCTTATTGTTCGCTAAATCAGTTTCATACCACTTCTTAAACATGCTATCTTCAAACGTAACATCTTTATCCAATGCTTTCATAGTATTGTCTGCGGTCTTACTATCCGGAAAAGTATATAAGACAATATTCACTATAAAATTAAAGGTGATAATCATGGGCGGAGTAATCGGTCCAGCAGAAATGGAAAGAATCCGGAAAAGACGCGAAAAGAAGAAGAAAAGCCAGTAACTTTTCTAATCAATATCCTGCGATATAGTTTAACTTTATTTTTTTTATTTTATTCGTTTTAAGGTGATGTTCTTGGACGAACCCAAAAAAAAGAAAGAATTTAAACTCACCGCCCTGAATACCGACAATAAAATCGTGGAAATCATGGTACATGAATGTCCGCTCTGCAGTGAACTTATTCCAGAGGTGGGAATCTGCCATGCATGCAATACACCTTATACCCATCTGAACACGGTTGAGAATTTTAAGACCGGTTACCTGCATTATATTTACGAATGCGCTTGCCCGCCTGAGCAGCGAAGAGCCCAGAAAATCCTTAAAATCACCGAGGTTGTTGACGATAGCAGGCTAAATATCCGGAAAAATCTTGCTGACGATTTCCTAAAGTCAGGCGGGTATTAAATGGGCCCGCGGAGATTCGAACTCCGGATCTCCGCCATGTCAAGGCGACGTCATAACCAACTAGACCACGGGCCCGGTTCTTTTCCAGTAGTGGATAATCGCTATTAAACCTATCGATAAAGCTATTTCATGCTGAAAACCGCAAGAATTAAGGGGTATCAGTACTAATATGAATTGATGAGTGAAACACCGATATTTGATTCGGGAGGCAGTCCTTTACACGTAGGGAAGTCGGTACTCTATGCGCCTACAGGCACGAAAGGTAATATAACCGAAATCATGTCAGATGAGGAAGGCACATGGGCACTTGTAGATAAGACTAATCTGTATTATAAACCCGAGGTTCTTACAGTGATAAAGGAAGTCGAAGAAAAGGAAATTGGAGAAAAAACATTCACTCGTGAGGAAGTTGGCGAAAAATTAGAAAAGGAGAAGGAAGCTGCTCCAACAGAAATGAGCGATGTCAGTGTAGAAAGTGGTGGATAAAATATAAATTATAGATTTATATTTATAAATTAAATTCCTGATGCATCGCCGCAGTTTTTTATACGTGTTTATTTTATAATGTATTATCATGAATGATTCGTAAGCTTTAAGTAGTTTAAAGGAATTGGTAGGGTGTACAAGGGATTGTAATGGTTGTTCGATACAATAAAAAACAATGTGATAGGGGAATTAAATAGAACGTAAGCATCTTATTTTGGGTTCTATACTCTATCGCCTTGCGTCGCTCGTTTGTTGTATCGCTTCCAAGTGAGCAATTTCTTGGAATATACAAATAGGAGGTAAATAAACGTGGCTGACACAATAGACCTATATAGCGACAGAGGAGCAAAACTCAAATCAGGCGTAAACATAAATGAAATTAGCCCGATGAGAAATGCCGCTATCAAGAAAATAGTCACCGGTATAAAGCGAACAGCAGCCGTTGACTTGGCCGGAATCGAGAAAGGCTTAGCTACCGGAACACTGGGTGGCAAAGGCAGAAAGATTCTGGGAAGAGAACTGAAACTGGATATAGTAAAGAACGCAGCGAAGATTCAGGCCGCCGTTGCCGATCTGGTGAAGATAGAGAGTGGCGACGACACCGTTGTAAATTCATTGAACGGTGGCAAGCAGTTAATCGTCCAGGTACCATCTGCAAGAATCGATGTAGCAGCAGAGTATGTATCATCATTAACCTGCTCAGCATCAGCGGTAACACAGGCAATAATCAACCAGTTCAATGTCGGAATGTTCGATTCACCGACCGTCAAGTCCGCAGTCTGGGGACAGTACCCGCAGACACTGGATATGGTGGGTGGAAACGTAAAATCAATCGTCGAAATCCCGCAGAAAGATGAAGGCTTTGGTTATACCTTGCGAAACGTCATGGCAAACCACCTTGCAGCAACCTGCAAGTTCAATGCTATGAACACAGCAGCACTGTGCTCGACCCTCGAGACCGTGGGCGTCTTTGAAATGGGAGATGCAATCGGCATACAGGAGAGGCATAGATTACTGGCGTACTCGCACCAGGGCTTGAACGCAAACAACATGGTTTACGGCACAACAAAGTCGCTGGGCAAGACCGGTACCATCGGTTCAGCTGTCCATGCATGCGTCGAAAAGGCAATTGCAGATAAGGTAATAAGCGCAGATAAGAAATTTGCATCTGGCTATACTACCTACAAGACCAATGATGTCGGAAAGTGGAACGCGTACTGTGCAGCAGGCACAATGGTAGCAACACTCATTAACTGCGGTGCAATGAGAGCTCCACAGTCGGTATCAGCAGTATTGCTGTACTTCAATGACATCATCGAGAAAGAGACCTCACTGCCAGGATGCGACTTCGGTAAGGTAGAAGGTGTTGCAGTCGGATTCTCCTTCTTCTCACACTCCATATATGGAGGCGGAGGACCTGGAACATTCAACGGCAACCACGTAACCACAAGGCACTCAAAGGGACTTGGTGTACCATGCGTAGCAGCAGCAGTTGCGCTTGACGCAGGTGTACAGATCTACAGCCCTGCAAAGACCTCTCAGTTAGTAGGAGACGTCTTCAGCTCAGTAGACGAGTTCAGAGAGCCGATAAATGCTATCGCGGAGGCCGTATAAGGAGAATTGAATGGTAAAAACTGCTTCAGTCACGGGTAAACCCATCCAGGTAAAAGTATTTCCGCAGCGATTGTTACAACCAGAGACAGCTGAAAAAGTCTTAAACGAGATTGATCAGGTCAAGGGTGTAATAAGAATGCTGTTAAATGGGAAAAATCTGCCCAGAAAGGTCACATTCGGACCTGGAACGGGTGCAGATGTTAACCACCCCGATATGGAGATAATTCATGTAGGGGATTGTGCATTCGAATTGCATATCATAGTCGGAGAGATTATAGTCGAGGTGGAGAATGAAAGTGCCATGGAGGAGGTTAAATGTGCGTGTGAGCGAGCGCTTCCCTTCCCCTTTGAATTCAAACGTGGGCACTTCATAAAGAGAAGACCAACTTTGACCGATTACGGCAAGTATGGGTTCAAAAGCAAGACTGATGAAACAATCAATCTTGAGGATGAACGAATGCTCGGCTTAATCGACCCGCATGCAAAAGCGGAAACAAACCTCTGTATCGTTAAAACAGAGGAAAAACCATGAGTTTATCCCCGGAAGTAGAAAGAACCGATTCAAAATAATAAGGAGGAAAAAATATGGCTTATAAACCACAATACTACCCTGGCAATACCTCAGTTGCCAAGAATAGAAGAAAACACATGTCAGATGACGTAGAGAAACTGCGTGATGTCTCAGATGAGGACTTAACCGCAATTATGGGACACAGAGCACCAGGTTCTGACTTCCCAAGCACCCATCCACCACTGTCGGAAATGGGCGAACCTGATGACCCCGTAAGAGAGGTTGTAGAACCAACCCCTGGCGCAGCAGCAGGCGACAGAGTCAGATACGTACAGTTCGCTGACTCCATGTACAATGCTCCATCTACACCATACTGGAGATCGTACCATGCAGCAATCAACTTCAGAGGAGTTGACCCAGGCACACTGTCAGGCAGACAGGTTAACGAAATGAGAGAGAGAGACCTTGAAGAGTACGCTAAGAGGCAGTGCGAGACCGAAATGACAGACTGGGGTCTTGCAGGCATGAGAGGCTGTACAGTTCACGGGCACTCGCTCAGATTGCAGGAAGACGGCGTAATGTTCGATATGCTGGACAGGCGCAGACTCGAAGGCGGCGTTATCGTAATGGACAAGGACCAGGTTGGTGTACCAATCGACAGAAAGGTCAACCTTGGAAAGCCAATGAGTGAGTCCGAAGCTGCCAAGAGAACCACCTTCTATAGAGTGGACAATGTACCCTTCAGAAGCGACAAGGAAGTAGTCGAGCACGTACAGAGAGTCTGGGAGTTAAGAACCAGATATGGCTTCCAGCCAAAGGCATGAGGTGATTCAAAATGGCAGAACCAAGATTTAAGAAATCAATGGAAACAAAGTACGCAAAAGAATGGGGATCCAATAAATGCGGCTCCACAGCAAAGAGCAAAATAACCGACAAGAAGACCAAATACCTTAGATTGGGCTATACGCAGAACCCAAGAAAGGTAGAGATGACCAAGTGCGGAGCGGCAATCACCAAGAAGAGAGGATTGCAGGCATATGATCCAAAGTTGCATCTTGCCGGTATCCCCATGGGTCAGAGACAGTTGACCCCGTATACAATATCTGGAACAGATATCGTATGCGACGGTGACGATCTCCACTTCGTCAACAATGCTGCAATGCAGCAGGAATGGGACGACATAAGGAGAACATGCGTCGTAGGACTTGACCTGGCACACGAGACGCTTGAGAAGAGATTGGGCAAGGAAGTTACTCCTGAGACCATCAACTACTATCTTGAAGTCTTAAACCACGCCATGCCCGGCGCAGCTATCGTTCAGGAACACATGGTCGAGACACACCCGGCATTAGTGGATGACTGCTATGTGAAAGTATTCACAGGCGACGAATCCCTGCAGGATGAAATCGACAAGCAGTTCGTTATCAATATCGATAACGAGTTCCCTGAAAACCAGGCAAAGCAGATCAAGGCAGGAATAGGCAAGACATCATGGCAGGCAGTGCATATCCCGACCATAGTCACAAGGACTGAGGACGGACCAGGCACAAGCCGCTGGATGGCAATGCAGGTCGGTATGACCTTTATCAGCGCATATCACATGTGCGCCGGTGAAGCGGCAGTCGGTGAACTTGCATTCACAGCCAAGCACGCAGGACTTGTCGAAATGGGTGATATGATCCCGGCACGCAGAGCAAGGGGACCAAATGAGCCCGGAGGATTGTCCTTCGGTCATATGGCAGATATCGTCCAGACAAGCAGAAAATCCGATGACCCGGTGAACGTCGTTCTCCAGGTAGCAAGTGCAGCAACAATGCTGTATGACCAGATCTGGCTCGGCGGCTACATGTCAGGCGGCGTCGGATTCACAATGTATGCATTACCAGCATACTGCAACGATATCCTTGACGACTTCCTGTACTGGGGCGACGAATATGCATCAAAGAAATACGGCGGTCATGCAAAGGCAAAAGCCACCATTGAAACTGTAAAAGATATCGCTACAGAAACAACACTGTACAGTCTTGAAGCATACGAGAAGTACCCGACAACACTGGAAGACCATTTCGGTGGTTCACTGAGAGCAACAGCCGTAGCAATGGCATCAGGCGGCGCAACAGCACTGGCAACCGGACACAGCAATGCCGGTCTATCAGCATGGTATCTGAGCATGTACCTCCACAAAGAGGCACACGGAAGACTCGGATTCTACGGGTATGACCTGCAGGATCAGTGCGGTGCAACCAACGTGTTCTCGATCGGAAGCGACGAGGGCTGCATAGGAGAACTCAGAGGCGCTAACTACCCCAACTACGCAATGAACGTAGGACATCAGGGTGGATATACCGCAGTAGTTCAGGCAGCACACGCCGGGAAGAAGGATGCATTCTGTGTGAACCCGCTGGTCAAAACCTGCTTCGCAGATGAGTTAGTCAACTTTGACTTCGCGGATCCAAGAGGATGCTTTGGCAAGGCGGCACTCAGAGAGTGGGACCGCTGCGCCGGCGAGAGAGCGTTCGTTATCCCAGCAAAGTAAATCTATAAGTAGGCTTCATGCCTACTTTTCTTATTTTTTTGGGATATCGGGATTAAACGGAAAAACATATATTATAGTTTGATATTCATGGTGATGTGATTTAATATGGCAGAAGCAAAAGTAAGAACACCCAAAGTACCAGGTGAAGTGAAATGTGCATTTTGTGATGGGACAGGGAAACATTTTGGCAAGGCATGTATTGTCTGCGACGGAAAAGGAAAAGTAGAAGTTGTTGATTCATCACGGAAGTGCCAGTGGTGCAAGGGAAGAGGTTATTTAATGCATGACATACCATGCACTAATTGCGGCGGAACTGGCGCCACAAGACCTATTGGCAGAGAGCGCCTGTTTTAATATTATACGGAAGTATGGGGGTTAAAAATTCCCCTACTATTTATTAAAGATTGAGCTTTATAAGAGTCTTAAGGCTTAATAGGTATTATTGAAATAATTATTTCTTATAATTATATTTCTCACTCATTTTCTTATAAATATAATCATGCGCGCTGTTCACCGACTCCAGCTCTCCGCGCAGTACCAGAAGATTTTCCGGTTCTACGTCGATAGTTTTTAAAACGCATCTTCGAGAGGTAACTTCTAAATTAAATTTATCTATGGCTTCAAGGATTAGTTTATGAGGAACTCCCGGGGGTAAAACCAGGTCGTACAATCCCTCAACATCGTTTCCCTTCCCCTCAACGACATCTTCCTCTTCAACAAATTCTTCGCCAACGTATTTAGGGTTTTTATTTGCCATGGGAATCACTTAACATGAAATCATTATTAAGTCACATAAAGCTTGCGGTGATTGGCTCGAAATGTTCAATAATGGCACTGTTGAGTACGATTATGAGGTATCACAGGGCATGTCAAAAAAGGATACCGATGAGATAATTCAGGAATTCTATAATGAACTTTCAATTACAGGGATTTTTCTCTCTGGAGTAATTACAAGAACTCTAAGAATAAAGTCCTGGAGCTTGCTCTGCTGATTGACAGGATACAAACGAAACAATTGAAGAATCACCGCCTTGTAAATCCAGAGAATAATGAACTCCATCCTGTGCTGAATGTGGGATATTTGTGGGTACATTCAATTTCAACCTTGCACAGATAATTCATGCAATGATGTCGGGAAGTTTTCTGGAAAAATCGTTGCAGAACGAAAGGGTAAATGTGCTGTTTGATACCAATAAAACAGGATATTTACTATAACGGATTTTGCAAAATTTATACTTGATAATTGCAATGGGAAATTAAATTTATCTGAAATAGTTGATACAATTAAACAAAAGTATCAGACGACCTATCCCGATGCAGAATTTAAATGTAAAAACTTTTTGACCGGGTTGATCGAGAAAAATATTATTGCAATATAACTTATGGTGCCCTCGGTTTTATTTTCGTTGAGCCGCAGTTGGGGCATTCTGTTGCGCCTTTTTTCATGAAAGTCTTCTTGCATGATACGCACCAGTACATCCCGTATGCTCTTCCCAGTTCCGCAAGCTCTTCAGGCTTTATTTCGAACGGGGTATATGTGCTGCACATTGTTCCCACCTCCGTTTATAATGATTGTATATGATATTAGTAGTGTTCATATTAAGCTTTTGTGTGCTCAAAAAATAATCAAGAGAAGCGGCACAAAAGAGGGAATCTTTCATACGACTTTTGTGTCACACTTCTCCATATCTACCTGTGTAAAATGACTCCAGCGTCATTTATACTGTGCACCCTTGGGCTGCTCTGCCTTTCGGGCTCTCAGTTTTGCATAGAAATCATTCTGTCTCTGTTTCTCTGCGGAGTCTTCTTTTCCAACTTTGACTTTCTGTGCTTTTTCTGCATTCTCCATTGAGCTTTCTAGTCCAACCATTTTGTCACCTCCTTTTTATTTATTAGTCATACCACAAATTTCATATCTGCTTCACACGTTTCAATGTAACCTTTTCAGTTTCGATTTCAACATCGACTTCTGCGCCTTTCTCGAGGGGCAAAGGAAACTGTGAATCGCTAACTACTTTTGATTCGATGAGCACTTTGAAACTGCTCAAGGGCGGTATCGCTATTATTCTCCCTTTTCCCTTTATCACCTTTACCTCCTAGGGATAGTAATATTTAATAATGATGTACCCTGTATTTATACCTATCTCAGTACCTGTTAAAATTTTTTTTCTTCCTTGGGAATTATTATCTTTTTAATATCGTGCCAGGTAACAAAAAGAGAATCTGAACTATCAGACGGCTCAAAAAGAACACCGAATGAATCTGCATGTTTAAGAACCCCTGCATGCGTCGATCCGGAAACTGTCTGTACCTCTACTTTCCTGTTCACAAAAACTCCAAGATAAACTCTGGAAGATCTCTCCTTTGAATCCGTGTGTTTATATGCATGTGATATTACAAGATCGGGTAGAACTGGTATCAATTTGACAAAGTATTCAAAAAATTTGTGCGGGACATCAAGGATGAGCACATCTGATATGAGTGGATGACTCTGTACTTTGCTTCTTGAGAATTCATAATCCTGGCTCAGGCAGACCAAAGCGCAAACCTCAGCATTTCCGCCAGATGATTCCAAGGACAATAATTTTTCTATCGAAGCCGGATTTATCTCCTTAGGTTTTCCTTCAAAGTTCAAGCCAGCCCTGTTCATCTCAAGAAGCATCGAATTAAGTTTCAGGAAATCAGCTGCCCGGACTATTGCAAGAGATGTCATTTCTATCCACGTACCTTGTTCAATCCCGTTTTTTGTGTTTTCTCTCAATATGTTAGAATAATTACGGTGATAAATAGGTTTTGAAATGTTAAATACCCATGAACTAATTCTGGGACTATATCCCTTTATACTATCACTAAGATTAAGTAAAATATCCCGTTTACGACCCCGTATTTAAATACGGGGAATAAGGGGATTGATAAAATGCCTGATAACAACAAATATTTTGCAGCATCTCATGAAATAGCCAAGGTTGCGAGACTCTCAATCTACTCCAATACTTTTTTACTTATCATGAAGCTTGCAGCAGGCCTTTTCATGGGCTCGATAAGCGTACTCTCAGAAGCCCTCCATTCAGGCATTGACCTGCTGGCAGCTGTTATTGCCAATTATTCGGTGAGAAAGGCCGGAAAACCTGCTGACGAGATACACAAATTCGGGCACGGCAAGTTTGAAAATGTATCGGGTACAATCGAAGCAATTCTTATTTTCATAGCGGCATTAATCATATTGTTTGAGGCAGGTCAAAAGATATTACTCTTTATGAGTGGTGAAAAATTACTGAAAGGATACATTGGCACAGGAATCATTATCATGGGCGTATCCGCCGTGGCGAACTTAATTGTTTCCAGGAAAATCATGAAGGTTGCACTAAAAGCAGAGTCCATAGCCCTTGAAGCAGATGCTTACCACTTATCTACAGACGTGTACACTTCAGTAGGTGTCTTTATCGGTCTTGTGCTTATCAAGCTGACAGGTATTGAGATTTTTGACCCCATTCTGGCAATAATCGTTGCGCTCATCATTCTTAAGGCATCGTATGACCTGACAAAACGCTCCGTATCCGGAATTATGGATGTAAAACTTTCGGATGATGAAGAGAATATCATTAAGTCTATAATTTCCGAGCACTACTCCCAGTACGCCGAATATCATGACCTTCGCACAAGGATGTCGGGCGCCGAGAGGTATGTGGATTTGCATCTTGTTGTTCCTAAGAACCAGCACGTTGCGGATGCGCATGAATTCTGCGACCATCTTGAAAAAGATATCAAGGAGAAAATCCCCAACCTTTCGATATTAATTCACATCGAGCCATGCGAAGAAGATTGCGAAATATGCAAGAAGCTGGATGTATGCAAAGTGGCTGACGCCAGCCATAATTAAAACATCTTATTAAGAACTTCTCTTTCAGGCATGCCGACCGTTATGCCGAGCTTCTTAGCAGCCTCTGAGACATCAACGGCTTTTGGGGCGCATGCATATCCAGCTTCAGTCCAAGAGCACTGCCATTTTCAAGTTTAATCTCTTCAATGAGCATGAACTCTACGTGGTTTTACCGATAGAAATATTTTATCATGCCCCAATCCTTAAGACCCAGTATTTAAATACGGATTGATGCCATGGAAGAAATTCATAAAAATCTGAAGATTGCAATAATCCTCACCGCACTCGTCTTTATCCTGGAATTCGCAGGCGGGATAATCTCGAGCAGCCTTGCCCTTCTCTCCGACGCTGTCCATGTATTTATGGATGTGGTGGCATTAGTTCTTTCATACGGTGCCTTAAAAATATCAACCCGTCCTTCCAACAGGAACGTGACTTTCGGCTACCACAGATTTGAGATTTTTGCTGCAATGATCAATGGATTGACGATCATCGGGATTGCATTTTTCATCTTCTATGAAGCTTATGGGAGGATATTGAAACCGCCGACTGTAAATGGCGTTCAAGTGCTGGTTATAGCCACCATAGGATTGATTGTCAATACATGGGCGGCTTTAAAGTTGCACGGGCATCATGATCTCAATATCAAGGCGGCATACCTGCATGTAATTGGCGATGCTCTCGCTTCAGTGGCAGTGATAGCAGGCGCAGTAATTATCATTTTCACTGGAAAAAGTGTTGTCGACCCTGTGCTTAGTATTTTAATCGGTGCGATGCTGTTTTACGGTGCATTCAAACTCGTATTCGGCTCGGCGCGCATCCTGCTCGAATTCGCGCCAAAGCATGTTGATGCAGATACACTGGCGAAGGCCATGATGGAAATTGAAGGAATCAAAGGCGCACATGATATCCATATCTGGAGCATCTGTTCGAATATCCATGCCATGAGCGCCCATGTTCTCGTGGACAGGATACATGTTCAGCAGACGGAGATATTAATAAGCAAAATCAGCAGGATGGCAAAGGATAGGTTCAGGATATTGCATACCACGTTACAATGCGAATGCGCTGAATGCGAGCCTGTGGAGATCGGACATGAGGACTATCATTAGCTCTTTCTTCCGCTCATAATTTTCCCGAGTTTAAGCAAGAGATTCTCTACTTTACTCTTTACTGATTTTTGTGCTTCACCGGGTTTTAAAGGTACAGATGCAGCAACTGGTTTTTCCAGCACTTCTGGCTTCTTGACCATTGGTGCGGGTTTTTCCTCTTTTAAAAGGTACCAGGATACGATCTCGGTAGAAGCAACTACTCCGATAATTGCAGACCAGATTAAAAGCAGGATGTGGAGATTCTGTATGGATATACCTACAAATGAGAATTCCTGCTGTTTAAAGAACGCTATTGTCAGGCCGGGCAGGAGATAGACCGAAGCCACAGGGACAAGCATAAGCACGAGTAAAGAAAGTATAGGTGAGATGTATACCAGAATCATTAAAATTAAAATAACATATATAAAAAATATTATAATTGAAGCAATATCCATATTATTTCCTCCTTTTAACTGTGGCTAATAAATATACAATCAGCGCCGCGCCTGCGATAATTCCTGCAATCGCAATGAACGATGTAATCATAAACGACATTATCTCATACTGCCCGGAATTTAAAGTTGATGCTTCTTCTTTTTTCTCCATATTAGCATTAATTCCTTTTGCTCCGGGTTCAACAATATTTGATTGTGCTTGTCTTACGACGCCGCGAATATCCCGATATGTTGCATCTGCTGCTGGAAGTTTTTCGATATTACCCTTCAAGGAATACGTGATGGTAGCACTTCCACCCCCATCAACAAAACCCGACATCGTTGTTATCCCACTGGCAACCGGATAACCATCAGGAATGTTATCAGATACACTCACGCTCGCTTTCCTGTCACCTGTATTGCTTATAACAAGTTTAACCTCTGTCTGGCTGCCATTGTTCACTGCTGTTTTAGTCATACTTATGTAGGGCATATGCATTGTCATTCCCACTTTTTTAGAAGTGGATGATCCACCATCCCACTGTGCAGTTGCAGCGGGAAGAAAATACAATCCAGGTCTTTGCGGTGTTACATAATACGTAATAGTTGTGGAATTCTTGGGCCCAAGTTCGACATCCCAGTCCAGTTTTTTTGCCGCAAGTTCGTCCGGTACCGAGTCGTGGACATGTATTGATTTATTATTCGATCCTGAATTATGAACATAGAGTTCCACCGTGACGTTTTCGTCATCCGTATCAGTCGGGGCTCGTTTTATTACCGAGAGCTCGGGTGTGATGAATACATCCTTGCTCGCTGTGATTACCTGGGCATTGTTGTAATAATCCCGTGTCTCGATTTTTGCAGTGACGGTAAGTGTGGAATCAGCAGGCAGCTTAGTTATTTGTGAATGGAAGGACTGTGTACCGTTAAAACCTGTTGCTGCGAAACTATCTGGCAGGATTTCAGCGTTCAGGTTGCTTTGCAGAGTTACGCCCACTATATTCTGGGCAGCATCGCTCGCTATTTTTATTGTAACAGGAATGGTTTCATCCGGAAAATATTCATTCTTATCCGTTACAACCTCAGCTTGAATGGCAGGAGCCTTATTTGTAAAGAATTCAAGCTCTATAGAACCTGTTCTGTTTATATCTCTGACAACAAACCTTAGGTCCCCGTAGTCTTTTGAGCCATTATTTGAAAAAGCATTTGTTTCAGTCATGCTGTTGTTTGATACTATAAGGTTAACCGAATCGCTACCAAGGGTGTCGATATTGAAAGTATAATTTTCGATTGAGTATGCCTCGCCCCATTTCAACACCGTTTTAGCTAACGGACTCCAGATGTTTTCATTTTCAGGTTTACTGATTGCTATCCACGAATAATCCCCCTTAATTCCAAGCAGGGTTATTCCGATGGTATCGTATTTATTGAAATCGTTTACATAAAACTCTCTCGTTTCTATCGGATTCCCGCCTCTGTAAACGGTCACGGCGGCTTTTGTATTATCTAATGTTTGTGATTTTATGAGATAATTCTCAAAGGATATTGATTGGTTGGATTTGATAAATCCAGAGTTTTTGGCAACCCAGACATTATCTGTTGTGCTGGCAGATGCAATTGGGAGGATACCGATTATTATGAAACATATTACAATTTTTATGCTCATTATGCTCATAATTGAATTCTATTGGTTTAAACTTTTTCTTGTTTGTACTGGCAAAATGGATGCAATATCCGAATTTAAACCTCAAAACGGATAGAGTATATATACACCAAATAAATATATAATAATAAATATTAAATAGTAAACCCATAATATTATATCTCATGATGATAATTATAACCTATTTAAGAGAAGGTTAAGGAAATCTATGTTTAAAGACTTGTCGGGAAAATTTGGATTGGCAATGCCCGAAGTGTCTCTTATTAAAAAACTTGAGAGGCTAAAAAAAGCTTCGGTGGCACCTGAGACGAAGGGTGGCGACTTATCCCAGGATGTAATAGAAAAGCTCAGGGAGGAGCTTAAAAAAACCCCCGAAGAGCTTACCAAAAAAATCGAAGAGATGATAAATTCAAAATCAGAGCAGATAAAAGCCAATGCAGAAGCGGTAAAGAACATCGAGTCACAGTTCAGCAAGCTGGAACAAGCTGTATCGTCAGGAAAAAAAGGCATAGACGATTTTAAGGCAAGGCTGGACAAGATGGATGAAACTGTCCTGGAATTATTGTCGCTGTATGAAGTCGTGTCCAGTACTGTGAACCCCTTTTTGGATAATAAAGAGAACCCAATGGTTGAAAAGCTGGCTGATATTGAGAAAAAGGTAGAAGAGCTGAGCCAGAAAACCCCGGAGGTACCAGAAAATCTCACAACGGATCTTGATAATAAATTCAAAGCTATTGAAAGCAATATGGAAGACTTGAAAAAAATGGCGGAGTCAAATGCTGTAAATGAAGAGGCTTTGGTTGAAAAAGTTTCAGGGCAGGTTCTGGAACACATCAAACCTGGGATGCAATCGCCAAAGTCCGGGGTTTCTACAATCCCCCAAGCGGCGAAGGCATTTGAACAGCAAACATCAGAAGCATCCCGATACAGCGAAGATCAGGGCGTAAGGCTTGCTGTTCTTGATAACAGGCCTGAGACCTCGGTCATTCTACTGAACTGGATCCAATTCCTTTTGGAAAAGGTGGGACGAAATAACTTAATCGATATACTTGAATATTATATTGAAATAGGCTGGATAAGCGAAGAAGTAAGTTCAATAATGATGGATTATGCGAATGGGATAGATTATCATGTGGAAAGACCGACATGGAAACTTCTGCCTGAAGACCACACAAAATCCCTCCTGTTTATAGAACAATTAAAAGGTAAAAAGATAGATAAGAATATAATTTCAAGACTTGAGCGGGATATTGACAAGATTATCCGCAGCAGTGAAATCCTGGTTACTTGATCTTTTTTCTGCTTCTGCCATATGTGTAGAACAGCAATATAATTAATAGTGCGGTTCCTGCCATTGTTACCAATGCCAGGCTTTGATATGAGTTCTTGTATGCGTATACGGAAATCAGCGTTCCTATGGACATCGCTACAGGCATTAACATACTGAGCGTTGTAAATTGTTTTGATACCATTTTTATTCCTCATCCCAGCATGTGGAGCATCGCGGCAAACGAAACCTCTGCTGCAATAGCAGAAAGCCATACCATGCCCACAAAATGAATATAAGAATTGAAAACACTGCCCCCATCCACAGCCCTTAACATGAGTGCACATAGCAAAGAGTGCCCTACCATCATGCTCATAAGCAACAGTGCAAGCAGATTTATATCAACGACACCGGACAGAGAAATAATCGAGGCCATTCCGGCAGGCATGTCGGTACCTGAAAATATATTTATAAGCATCTTGACAATCCCGAGCGTGAGAAACATGGTGAAGGCAATTCCGCCTGTCAATCCATATACTTCCCCAACAAGGCTTGTTGCCAGAGAATAACGAAGTTTTCTCAATGATATAATGCGCATAAAGTTGTCCCCGATTATCTCGCCGATAACTTCTGGTTTCCCTCCCATATCGATTCCTTCTGCAAATATCGTGGCGAACCGCTCGATGAGGTTGCTGCCCGTACCTGCTGCAAAATAATTCCAGGACATATATTTATTGATTCTTGTCTCAAGCCGTTTGTATAAATCATTGACCTCAGGAGTGAGGGGACCAAAATCATGGTAGGTCAGGTTGCGGAGCGATTCGCGGATAATACCGCCTCTTGCTCCCGAAGTTGAGCCGAGGGCACGCACGAATTGAGAAAAATTATCATCTTTTCTTTTTATCGATTCTTCCTCCCTTCTGGCATAGTACCCTGTTATGGCAAGGGGAGATAGGGCTATTGCAATCATTATGGTAACCGGGAGTCCTCCCCCAAAGAGCAATAATACGACTGACAGAACTGTGGTTCCGATTATAGAAATCGGAAAAGACATACGGATAACCCTTTCTGCCTCTGTTTCGATATTAAGTGTGTGCCAGATTTTATCTTTTGGCGCCTTCGTTTTCATGACATACACAATAACCCCTTCAGCCCCAAGGAATGTCACAATAGAGCCCCCCATGAGAATAAGCGGCGACATACCAGTTATTACAGGCATTATCAGTGAGATCGATGTAAGGAAGATGAGTGCGGTCATCATTGCAACGAATATCTCTTTTGTCATTGAGATTTCACCGAGGGATTTCTTATACATGGTGTCGAATTCATTCATCACGACTTTCTGTTCCGTCCATACAAATTCGTCAAAGGCCTCTCCCGCTTCGACAGAATGCGCCAGTCTATCGAGAAAATCCGCAAAAATCGCTGAGGGTGTTCTTTTCGCAATAAACCTGCAAGCCTGGGCAAGGCTGAGATTCCAGTCGTTCATCAATGAATAAATCTTACCTGTTTCCGTGGCAAGATAGCCGTACGCTTCATGCATGGAAAGATGATGAATAACCTCCTTCCTTGCCATATTGGATGCTGCCAGCACGCCCATATGCGTGATATAATAATGCATGTTCAGGTCAATCTCACTTTTCTTGGCACCCATCACGGAAAGGGGATAAAAAATTACAAGTCCTATACAGATCACGGGAACAAGTAAAAGCACGTACAGGAATATGCCTGATACAAGGCTTGGTGCAACTAGAAGCATGATGAGCGGGAAAAGAACACCCATACCTGCAATAGGCAGAGCAAACTTCTTCGTGTATTGCTCCTGGGTCATGTCCATACATTCGAATGCTTTTTTTAACATTGTTCACCTATAGTACAAAAGGAAGCCCATCAACTCCGTTTCTTTCGAAAGCCCATATTATATCTTTTACTTTATAATAATCAGTTATGTTCAGCTCTGCCATTTTTTCAAGCACTTTTGCCCTGATTTCAAGCACTTTGTAAATCTTTTTTTTATCAGTATATCCAAGTTTTTGAGCCACGAGATTTTCAAGGATGTAGCTGTTGTTCAATCCCCTGAAATGATGCTTATCATGGATAGGGTCGTACTGGAAAACCGCTCTTGTTACAACGCCCTTTGATTCTTCCTGATACCCTTCTATTTCCTCAACCGAGATGCATCTGCGCAGAAACACGCCCTGCCTGTAAACTGCCTGCAGGATTAGCACCACGTTCAGGTTATCGATGAAAGTAACAGGCACCTTAATGGGGTCGCCTGTAATTCTCTGGATGAGTTTCTTTACAGACGAGGCGTGGAATGTTGCCATGACAGAATTACCAGCCTGCATCGCCTGGAATGCCACCGCTCCCTCTACGCCCCTGATTTCACCTACGATTACGTAAGTAGGACGCGACCGAAGAGCCAGCTTCAGCAGCGAGAACATATCCACCTGCGAATTTTTCGGACCTGTCTCACGGGTAATCATCTGCTGCCACACTGCCTGCGGGGAAATGACCTCGGCTGTGTCCTCGACGCTGTATATTTTGCCCTTTGAATCTATAAAGGGCAGTATGGAATTAAGTGCCGTTGTCTTTCCACTGGCTGTCTCACCACTCACGAAGACGTTCATGCCGTTTTCAAGACAAAGCCAGAGGTAAGCCCCTATCTCTGCACTGATGCTGCCCCATTTTATGAGCTGCGTCACGCTTGTTGGAATGGCATTGAACTTTCTCATGGTAAACGAGCTGCCACGCCTGCTTACTTCGCGGCTGTAGATTATATTGATACGGGAACCGTCGGGCAAAGCGCCATCCGCGATTGGTCTGAAATCACTCACAGGTCTTCCAATGCGCTCACTCATCACCCTCATCCATTCATCAAGTTCATCATCCGACGGAAAAAAAATGTTCGTCTCCATCATGCCAAAAATTTTATGCACCACGAATATATTTTGCTTGCCTATATTATTAATATCTTCGAGATAAGGGTCGCGAATAATGGGTTCGATTATACCGTGACCTACTACATTCCTGTCGATAAAATATTTGATTTTTTTAAACTGCTCTTCTGTTAATGCAACTTTCTCCTTGTCTCTTATATTTTCTCCTATAACAGTTATTTTTTCAAGAAGCCTCCTGAAATGTTCTCTGAGTTTTTCCGAGTTTTCTGCTGCAGGTTCTTGCGGTGTTTTTTTCAGAATTATGCCTAAAATTTCTTCATATTTGCTTTTTTCGACCTCTGTCATCTCAGGTTCTATCGAATAATAAATAGCAGGGGCTTTTGGGGTTCCGTAAATATGAATGAAAATCGGGTCTCCCACAGGATAAATCGCATTAACGTTTTTCTTATCTATATCCCTTGAGAGCTGCGGAACAAACTCTGGTATCGTGCCGTTTTTTTCCTGGAATTCACGGAGGTATTTCCCAAGATGGGGATTATTTTTGACAGCCTCTTCAAGTGTCATGGTGCCTCAAACTGCAAAAGGAATCCCTTCAAGACCTTTTTCCCGGTATGCTTTCACGATTTCAAACGTCTTCATAAAATCGAATACCCCGTTTTCAACCATCGCATCAAGAATCCTTGCCCTGGTTGCAAGTTCCTCATAGATTTTTCGTTTATCCGTGTAACCCTGCCTTGCTGCAATCTTTTCTTCGAGGATATAGCTGTTATTCAATCCCCTGAAATCCTGTTTGTCGGTTGAAGGATTCCATTCGAAAACGGCTCGCGTTATCACGCCGCCGGCTTCTTCGTAGTACCCTTCAAGTTCTTCCACTGCCGTTATACGTCTTATCAGCATGCCGTTCCTGTACATGGCATGAAGTACCACGCATACGTTGAGGTTATCTATGAACGTGACCGGGACGTTTATCGGGTTGCCTATAAACCTCTGTATCATCCTTTTTACCGATGATGCATGGAACGTTGCCATAACAGGATGACCTGTCTGCATTGCCTGAAATGCCACTGCACCCTCCACGCCCCGTATCTCACCTACTATAATATAATTGGGACGCGAGCGAAGTGCTGCCTTAAGGAGGGTAAACATGTGAACCTGTGATTCCTCTGCTCCATCCTCTTTTGTGGCAAGCTGCTGCCATACATCATGCGGAGGGGTGACTTCGGTGGCATCTTCTGCGCTGTATATCTTGGCTTTGGGGTCTATGAATATGAGCGTGGCATTCAAAGCAGCCGTTTTGCCGCTGGCTGTTTCCCCGCACATAAATACGCTCATGCCATTTTCCAGACAGAGCCAGAGATATGCTGCTTCTTCGGAACTAAATGTCCCCCATTTGATGAGCTGGGTTATGGAGAGAGGGGTTTTTGTGAATTTTCGAACAGTGAATGAACTTCCACGCCTGCTTATATCGTCGCTGTAAGCGATGGCGATACGTGAACCGCTGGGGAGAGTCCCGCCTGCTATTGGATTTGCGTCGCCTATAGGTCTCCCTATACGTTCGCTCATGGTTCGCAGCCAGTTATCAAGCGATTGCTTTGAGTCAAACCGTATATTGGATGTGATATTCCCGAATGTCTTATGCACAAGCGATACCGGATTTAAGCCAACGCAGTGTATATCCTCAAGATACGGGTCACGTATTGTGGCTTCAACTGGTCCTGAATCAATAATGTCCCTTACTATAAGATAGCTGAAATCGTCGTATTCTTCTTTCGTGACCGGAATCGCAGAAACCCCGGATAATTTTTTTCCGATCGGTCCTACTTTTATTGTCTCGTCGAGAATCGTTAGTAGAATCTTTTTCAGATTCTCTTTTGAAACAGGAGTTTTATTTTTAAGCCCTTTCTCAAGGACTTTTTCAACAATAAGGTTGTATTTAGCGATTTTATCCGGCTTCAGGCGCGGTTCGATGGCAGTATATGTAATCTCCTTTCCGGATTCGCCATGGATATGTACGAATATCGGGTCTCCCACAGGGTATATTATGTTGGGCGTTTTTTCAAGCGCCATCTCTCTGGGAATCTGGATGACAAATGAAGGGATTGCTTTATTATTTCTTTGGAGTTCGTTAAGATATTCTGAAAGATGAGGGTTGCGCTTTAGTGCATCATCAAGTGTTTCGTTCATTTCCATCACGACACGGATGCGATTTCAACAACCAGACCCACGTTTGATTCAATCCTGAAACCGATCATACTTTCAACTGAAGCAGAAGCCCCGGTAAATTTATTTACTATGATCGTTCTCTTGATGCTGCTGCCGAGCGTGCTCACCTTCAAAGAAAGGTTTACGTCGCTTCCACCAGCAAATTCCGAAAGTATCTCAGGTTCCAGCTCAGAAGGGTCAATCGAGAGGATAATAGTCTTCTTTATTCCGGTCAATTTTTTGAAAAACGATATAAGTTCAAGACTTTTTTTTACATTTGCGCTGTGTTTGATGAGGGATGATATGGTGTCTATTATTATTACATCGTTATCGAAAAGTTCTTTTCCGCTTCTTAACCGTTCAATGAAATCCGTTCTTGCCGGCGTAGGACCTATCAGGGAAAGGACAGGGATGTAGAGCAGTTTCTTTTTTAACAAAAAACTGGCTACTTTGTAGTTAAGCGAATACATCTGGTTGATAAAACCCTTGGTTGTCAACTGGGTTGAAACATAGGTCACCGAGGAGCCATTCTCCATCAGCCCGTATGCAAGCCGCTGGCAGACAGTGCTTTTTCCGCTCCCGTTGCCACCTTCTATCACTATTATGGAGCCTGACGGAAAGCCTCCACCCAGTCTGCTGCACACTTCATCGCGTTTTAATTCAAAGGAACGAATACCTGCGCTCATAAATATCAAGTCGTAAAAGGGAGTGTATCGGATACGCCGTTTTGTGCAACCACGCGTACTGTATGAGATCCAGGCGATGGATATGGGCTTGGACTATATGTGTAATTCAGCCTCAGCACTTGGGTGGGGTACCAGAGGGAACTGCTTGTGTTGTCCATGATAGTCCATTTTTTTGTTGTATTTACATAATTTCCGTCAATGAACATGCTGACAGCAGTGGGATCAAGGGTATTTTTCCCTGTATTTTTTACAAAGAAACTGTAATTGTCAAGATTCGTATCGTAGGGAATCGCCGCAGGGTCATTGATTATGGTGATATCGGTCTTTAACTGGTCAGCCAGCGTCTGGCTGCTCATGCCGTAGGACGCTGTGATGGAGTGCACGTTGGTTGTTAGCACGCCGATGACACCCACGGCTACCACGATGGCGCCTATGAAGAATATCAACTGGGTTATTGCTTCGCCTGCCATTTTTCTCTCCTACTTGTTTTGACAAAGCACCTCATGGTAGGGGCCTCCTTGATCGCAGTCTAGAGCTCTGGATGGCACACCTTCATTTCCAAGTTTATCGACAGCAGTCACGTAAGCAACAGGCTCGCAAATAGGGTTAGCAAGAAAGTAAGAAGTGGAATTTGCTGGAATTTGTATAATGGCATAAGGTGTAGGTGGGCAATGTCCTGTTGTAGCGGTAGTAAATAGATACAGACGATAAAATGCGATTCCATTGGCAGAGTATGAGGCATTCCATCTGAAGGTAACATTAACACAGCAATTGACACCGCTCCAACCCTCCACGCCCGTGAAATTTATGGGGGAAGTTGGTGGAATTACTGTAATTCCATTCTCTGCTGCAACCAGTATCCTTAATTCATCCCATGGGTTTGCAAATAGATCTATCAATTCGATGCCAAAAGGCGCAGTCCCCATGTGAAAATCCCAGTCATAAGGAGTATTAATTGTAACGCCGGATACATTCAGACTCGCATTTGTCTGGGGCGCCCAGACGTTCCTTGGAGTTTTGGGAAATCCAACATAAGAACTATTATAAATTACTGTTTTGTTTGATGTATTTCTTGATATATAAATCACTGTTGGTTTCGATGAATTCAATACAATACTCCCATTATTTCTAACGGTTAAATTGAAAGAATATGGTCCTGATTTCTCCTTATTATTAGTAAAGCCTGTAACATATCGATCTTTAGCGGCATCCAAGGGGTATATACACGTCTGGACAACAGTAAGAACAGTCTGCGCTTTTCCCGTCTCCCTGGCAGCATAGTCATTCTTAGCCTGAAGCGGTGCTGTCTGGCTGTCCTTCGCAATCCCGTAATTATATGTGGTCATCATTACCGCCGACATGATAAGAAGAACCCCGAACATTGTGACTGCATATCCCATTTTATCACCTAAGATTCAAGCGCATAATCAGATATCCCGTTCTCTGTTACAACTTTTATGCGACTGATCGTGGAATTGACCGTATTACTCAAATACGGCCTTATTTCAGCGCCTATATTTACCCATGCTGCACTACTTCCCAATGCCCAATTCATATTGTAAGTTCCTGCAGCGGAGGTGCTCATCTCGCTTCCTCCCCCATTGATTTTGGTTGTATTGGCTTTGTATCTTTGAGTCTGCCCAGCACCAACGGTTAATAACGTACTTCCGTCTGTCTCCACATCTACAAGAACACTGTTTGCCACAGTGGTTGTTATACTGACGTTGGAGTTAGTTGAAGTACCTGTTGCGTTTGTGATATTTCCTATTGGTGTGACCTGGTCTACGCCTGTGTATGACCAGGCTCCCATCACCATTTGAGTGGCATTGGTTTGATTATGGGAGATGTTGTACGAGCCGCTTGGCGGGTTTACCAGATACCACAGTTCGGTGTAGTTTTTATTACTGTTATTAGCTCTCATTGCAAGTGTCAGGTCTGTATTGTTGTATTTCACGGTTGATGTGGTGCCAGGGGTATTGTTGTAGTTAAGACCCACAACCAGGAGCCTGTTGGTTCCGCTTCCTATGGCAAAGCTTGTGAGGTTTAATACTTTGGTGGAACTGTTTGATATGTTTGCTCCTGCGTTATCTAATGTTATTGCCCCGCTGGGATAAAATGAGATGTTGGTGCTATTTTCTGGAGCCAATGTATTTCCCGTCGACAGGATGTAAGAGGGAGAATATACTCCATCTATAAATATATCAAGCAGGCTTGTATTGAGCGTGGTCTTGCCTGTGTTTTGAAGTGTAATATTCAGGTAGAGATTTCCTGAGTTAGTCGTGAATGTGACGTTCGTAATAGTGATATCCGTCTGCATTTTTGTTTTTTTCATAGTATCCTGGTCATACTGCGCATTTTTTACAAGGTTTTTAGAGTAATCAACAGCCGAGTAACCGACAGTTGAAACGACCAGAAACGCAAGAAATAATAATGCCATTACAGCCGAAGTTTCCGCGCCCATGATATATGACCTTTATTATGCTCATTATGCTTATCATCATATTATAAGGTATACGTAGACTTAAAGGTTGCGATATGCAAAAATTAAGGGTTCAGGTGCAAAGCCTGCCTTATCACATCCTGTATGAAATCAAATATCCATTCATCACCTAAGATGCAATCGCATAATCCCATATACCGTTCTCTGTTACAACTTTTATGCGACCTTTCGTGGGAGTACTACACATAAATGGCTTTATCTCTGCCGCAACCTGCGCCCACCCTGAGGTGCCGCTCCAACCCATTGTTTGAGATCCTGGAGTGGTGGTGTTTTTTGTGCTTCCGCCTCCGCCGATGCCTGATGCTATATTCCATCTTTCCACCTGAGGGCTTGTTGCATTCTTTGCAGCTGTATTGTCCCGTACTACCGTATCGATAATCCAGGCATAGGCATTGGCCGTTGTTATTGAGGTGGATGCATTGCCATTTGAGCCAAAACCTGTCGCTGTTGTGGGAATCGGGGTGGTCCCGTCCACGCCTGAAAAGGATACGGCTCCTGCTGCTGCTCCTTCTGTCGTGCTAAGATTCACCACTATATTGTTCGTTCCAGCCTTAGGATTTGCCAGATACCACAATTCTGCTCTCACCGTATCACCAGTGTTCACCACAGAGTACGCTGCTCTTGTCAAAGGAACCCCGGCATAAGTAATGCTCGTGACTGAACCATTCGTCTTGTCAATATCGACCCCGACTACCAACAATGAGTGCGACAAGGACCAGACGGTGTGCGACCATGTAATCGAAGAAGCAGATCCGATTGCTGTTGATGTTGCGTTATCTAACGTTATATTTCCCACTACGGAATAAATTGAGATGTTCGTGATATTTTTTGGAACCCATGTTTTTATTGCTGCATTTAGGCAGTAAGAGGAATCGATATAGTTCCCATTAACAAAAAATTCCAGCAGACCTGTATTGAGCGTGGTCTTGCCTGTATTTTTAAGTGAAATATTCAGGTAGACATTTCCAGAGGAATTCAAGAATGAGACGTTCGTTATCTTGATATCTGTCTGCAACCAGGCATTTTTCGTGGTATCATGCACATTCTGAGCGTTTGTTACAAGATTTTGATCGGGATCAACCCATGAGTATGTGAAAGCAGATACGATCAGAAATCCCAGAAAGAACAATGCAACCACAACCGAAGTTTCCGCGCCCATAGTTCAAGTCCTCTATTATGCTTATGATTGTTATCATGATATGTACTTTAACTTAAAGGTTGCGATAAAAAAGAAAAAAATCCGATATACTTTATGGGTATATCGAATTATTACCTGCGGCAATTGCTGGAAGTGTCAATTGCAGGTTGAATGATGAGCCTTTTTCTGGGGTCAGCGTAAGTGTTATACTCGCCTTCGATGTGAGGGATAAACCTGAGACATCAGCATCGAGTCTCACTAACGCGCCAGTTCCAAGTGCCGGACTAGCTGCACCAGTATAAGAATTGATTGGAGTAATGGTAAGGTTGCTTGGATCCCTTAATGAATACACTCTGAACGTGGTTCCTGATGTTGTAGTATTGCTATAGCTATAGGGGTTTGTGCCCATTTTCATCAAAACCTTGCTCAAGTCAATCTGTGAACTACCTGCTGCAGGTCTTATTGTAACATTAATACTAGTTAATGTTCCAGCATTGGCAGCATATCCATCGACAGATTCCACATTAATATTTTCTCCAATTGCCGATGCAGCCTCCTTTGTGGTTGATGTACTCTTGGACTGCATAGTACCTGATGTCTGGATAAGCACAGCAGCCGCGACAGCCGCCACGAGCACCATTGCGATGAATATGATGAGCGTGCCGACGCCAGCCTGTGCCTCCTCACTTTTTATTAATGCCTTCATATATGTTTCCTCCTTCTTTTTATGATACTTATCATGAGTATCATACATTCTTATGAGCTTTATTATATATATAGTTAATGGTTGCAAATTCTTAACAGCCAACATAACAACATAAAAATGCTTATATAAAGAACAACTCAAACAAGGAATTAAGCCGGGATGCGTTCGATTATCTTCTCTACAGTTTTAACCTTCCTGTAATAATCGGAAGTGGACTTTATAAAATCCGCTGCCAGAAGTCCTTTATGCGTTATTATATAACCGCCGTGCCCCACCTTTATAGCCAGCCCTTCAAGCTGGAAAGTCGCTTTTAACTTGCTGCCTATGCTGCCCCGGTCAGCAATCCTGTCTGTGTATTCCCTGATCTCAGAGAACCGCGTCACCCTGTCTTCTCCGTTTTTCGCAAGAACAAGAAGTATCAACCTGTACTGGATATCCCCTGGACCTGTGGTTATCCCCATGGATTGATAGAAGTTTGCCACTTCCTTCTCGGATTCGATATCAATTTCCATAGTCCCTCACTCGTCTTCATGCTCAAAATCCAGAAGCTCGGTCTGGGATAAGCCGAGCCTGTCCTCCATGATATCCTGGTCGAAGGATAAAGGCGTGAAATATACAAAGAAACCCAGAACCACGCCTATGAATGTGAAAATCCTCGCAGCCATCTGGGTAGCTCCCGAAGGCGCTATATTATCGAGGAGCATGAAATCAAAGATCAAGGAGATGGCAACGAGGGAGAAAGCGATCTTATTCTGGAGCCTTTTTGGAATCCTCCGAAGAAGTATCAGCAGCAATAGCCCCATAATCATGCTTGTCGGCACGATAAATAATCCTGAGAGATATACATTTATCGCGATGGCGCTGTTTATCGCAAAAGTGGAACCCCATTCAGTTGTGGATGGACCGATAATCCCGAAACCGAAAAGTGCAACTAAGTAAATCCCGCCGAAAATGAGGAAAACGGTTGATACTGCAAGGCTGATGCGGGTATCACCGAGAATGATGTATATTATAAAATAAACGAGCGGGACTGTAACAAATGCAAACGGGAGCGCGCCCACATAATACAGATTTTCCGCGATTTCCGTGAAATTCCCATATGCTGCCAGAGTCCTTAAACCTGCAAATAAAAAAAACGCTCCAACAAACGACCAGAACACGATGAGGGCATTGACTGTGGGCATGCTTTCTTCTTTCTGGTTCTTTTTATTCTGGTGCAAGCTCACAGCAAAAGCAAAAGCAGCAAGTACAATAGCAAAACAAACGATTGCATTCAATAAAAGTCCGAAACTCATTTACTCATCCTTCCCTCAGTCATCAGATTTTTATATTCGCTGTTTAGTATTTATACTTTTGCAAAAAAGTAAAAACATTCAAGGGCTTACAACCAGGGAATTTTTCCAATAATTTAATTACTTCCCCTTACAATTAGAACAGGAGTGATACTATGAGTGACCTGAAAGATCTTTTGGAACGATTATCCAATGCCCACGGGGTTTCCGGATACGAGGGAAACGTCAGGCAAATTATCGAAGAAGAAGTGAGACCTTATGTTGATGAGATAAGAACAGACAAAATGGGAAACCTGATTGCCACAAAATTTGGTAACAAACCCGTGGTCATGCTCGCTGCACACATGGATGAGATCGGACTTATGGTAAAATACGTGGACGATAAGGGTTTTGCGCGCTTTACCAAGACAGGCGGATGGTTCGACCAGACGCTCCTTAACCAGAGGATGATACTGCACACAGAGAACGGCCAGGTTTACGGCGTGCTCGGCTCAAAGCCTCCTCATGCCATTAAAGAAGAGGATAAGAACAAGGTGATAAAAGCCGAGGATATGTTCCTCGACTTTGGGGCAACGAGCAAAGAGGAAGCAGACAGGATTGGCGTGAAGATCGGGACTCCCGCCACCTCTGATGCGGAGTTTAAATCGCTCGGCAACGACAGGGTCACCGGCAAAGCGTTTGACAACCGTGCGGGCTGTGCGATGCTCATCGGGGCTCTTGCAGAGATGAAGGATGTTAAAGCGACCATCCATGCCGTATTTACAGTTCAGGAAGAGGTGGGATTGAAGGGAGCAAAGACAAGTGCCTTCGGATTGAATCCCGATGTGGCACTGGCTACCGATGTCACAATAACAGGCGACCATCCGGGCATAGAAAAGAAAGAGGCATCCACCGAGATGGGAAAAGGACCTGCGGTTACTGTAAGTGATGCAGACGGGCGGGGCATCATCGTTCCCGAGCCTGTCTTGAAATGGCTTAAGGAAGCGGCAGAATCGAACGGCATCCCCTACCAGCTTGAAGTGGGAAGCGGCGGAACCACGGACGCATCGGCGATACATCTCACCAAGGAAGGAATCCCCACTGGCGTCATAAGCCCGCCATCAAGGTACATCCACACACCTGTATCAGTTATGAGTATGAGCGACCTTGAGAACGCCGTTAAACTTGTTGCAAGAGCGGTCGAAATTGTGGATAGGTTTTTCTAATAGAAAGCTTATTTAAAAAGTTCACGTGATACAATGAACAGAAGGGATGGCTTTATTTAACGATATAAAAATTCTGGATACAACGCTGAGAGACGGCGAACAGACACCTGGAGTTTCACTCACGACAGAAAACAAGTTATTGATAGCAAGGAAGCTTGATTCCCTGGGCGTGGATATTATCGAAGCTGGTTCTGCCATTACTTCTGAAGGCGAGCGCGCCTCGATTAAAAAAATAGCCGCCGAAGGCTTGAAGGCTGAAATCTGCAGCTACTGCCGTATTCGCAAAGAGGATATCGATGCAGCCATAGGCTGCGATGTTGATTCAATCCATCTTGTGGTACCTGTATCTGACCTCCACATCCAACAAAAACTGAAAAAAGACCGCGAGACTGTGCGTGCAATGGCTGTTGAAATGACAGAGTATGCAAAATCGCACGGGTTGCTCGTGGAACTGAGCGGAGAGGATGCATCCCGCGCTGACCTGGATTACCTGAAATCCGTGTACGACGCAGGAATGGACGCAGGGGCGGACAGATTGTGTTTTTGCGATACGGTGGGAATACTTGTCCCTGAAAGAAGTTATGAAATTTTCAGCGGTCTGGCTGAGCTTCGCGCCCCGATAAGCGTACACTGCCACAACGATTTCGGGATGGCTACATCCAATACTGTTGCTGCGCTGCGTGCCGGAGCCAGCGAAGCGCATGTCACCATTAACGGCATCGGCGAGCGGGCAGGAAATACCTCGCTTGAAGAAGTGGTGATGGTGCTTTATTCATTGTATAAGCATAAAACAAAAATCGATATAAAGGGTCTGTACACCACGTCAAGACTGGTGAGCAGGTTAAGCGGCATCCCCGTAGCTCCCAACAAGGCAATCGTAGGCGGGAATGCCTTTACCCATGAGGCGGGCATCCATGTTCACGGGCTTCTTGCAAACACCGCAACCTACGAGCCCATCACACCCGAACTTGTGGGAAGAGAGAGAAGAATCGTGCTCGGCAAGCATGCAGGCAGGAGCTCTGTCGTGCTTGCATTGAAGGAGCTGGGACTTGCTGCCAGCGAAAAGCAGATCGACGATATAGTTACGAGAATAAAAGAACTCGGCGATAAAGGAAAACGGGTAACCGACGCCGACCTTCAGGCTATTGCAGAAACGGTTTTAGGGATATACCAGGAAGCCAAGGTCAAGCTTGAGGAGCTCACAGTAGTAGCTGGCAATACCGTGATGCCCACAGCTTCCATCCGGCTAAAGGTCAATGGAAACCATGTAGTCGAGGCAGGCGTTGGAACAGGCCCTGTGGATGCAGCCATCAACGCATTGAAAAAAGCCGTATCGGGTGTGGCTGACATCCAGCTTGATGAGTACCATGTGGATGCGATAACGGGCGGGACTGATGCGTTAGTCGAGGTCTGGGTAAAGCTCAGTAAAGGCGGAAGGACAATAACAGCCCGCGGCGCTCGAACAGACATCATAATGGCTTCGGTTGAGGCAGTGCTTGAGGGAATAAACCGGCTGGTACAGGAAAAGAACAGGAATTCTTAGGAAATATTTATACAATATTAATCTGTGGTAGGAGATTAAATGACAAAAACAAAAATGTCGGGCGCAAAGGCGGTCATCGAATCACTTTACAAAGAGAACGTAGAGGTTATCTTCGGCTATCCCGGCGGTCAGGTGCTGCCCCTGTATGATGAACTCTATGATGCAAATATAAGACACATTCTTGTAAGGCATGAACAGGCAGCTGCGCATGCTGCAGACGGATATGCAAGGGCTACAGGCAAAGCGGGTGTATGCCTTGCCACCTCAGGACCCGGAGCCACGAACCTTGTTACAGGGATTGCAACGGCTTACATGGATTCGATACCTGTAATAGCCTTGACAGGGCAGGTACCGAGACCTCTTATAGGCAATGATGCATTCCAGGAAGCCAATATCACGGGAATAACCCTTCCCATAACAAAGCACAATTACCTTGTCCAGGACACAAAGGATATCCCGAGAATATTCAAGGAAGCTTTTTATATAGCACAGACCGGGCGCCCGGGTCCGGTGCTGATAGATCTGCCCAAGGACACCCAGACAGAAATAATAGAATTCGAATACCCGCAGGAGGTAAAACTGCGCGGGTATAAGCCAACCTATGCGGGAAATGAGCTGCAGATCAAGAAAGCAGCCTCCCTTATCCTGAAGTCCGAAAAGCCCATTTTCTACGTGGGCGGAGGCATTATTTTCTCGAATGCAACAGAAGAGCTTCGTGCTCTGGCGGAAGGTATCATGGCGCCTGTCACCACGACTCTCATGGGCATGAGCGCCTTTCCAACCTCTCATCCGTTGTCGGTCGGGATGCTTGGCATGCACGGCACGCGGTATGCCAACTATGCAATCCAGGAATCGGATTTGATTATAGCCGTCGGTGTCCGCTTTGATGACCGTGTTACAGGTAAGATCTCTGCCTTTGCTCCCAGTGCAAAGATAATCCACATAGATATTGACCCGGCAGAGATAGGAAAGAATGTCCGCGTTGACATACCGATAGTTGGAGATGCGAAGAATATACTGAAAGCCCTTCTCAAGTATGTAAAGCAGGAGCAGGTTAAAACTGAAGCATGGAATAAAAAGATAGCGAAATGGAAAAAGGAATATCCACTCACGTATAAGAAGGATAATCGCCTGCGCCCGCAGTTTGTGGTCGAACAGATAAGCGAGATATGTCCTGATGCGATAATAGTCACTGAAGTCGGGCAGAACCAGATGTGGGCAGCCCAGTTCTTTAATTTCAAGAACCCGCGCACCTTCATATCGAGCGGCGGCCTTGGAACGATGGGCTACGGGTTCCCTGCTTCCATGGGCGCAAAGGTGGGAAAGCCTGAATCCACGGTTATAGACATAGCCGGGGACGGCTCTTTCCAGATGAACTCACAGGAACTGGCGACAGTTGTCCAAAACGACATCCCGGTAATCGTGGCAATCCTGAACAACGGCTTCCTGGGAATGGTGAGGCAGTGGCAGGAATTGTTCTTCAACAGGCGCTACTCGGCAACGAGTCTTGAGAAGAGCGTTGACTTTGTCAAACTGGCGCAAGCCTATGGGGCATTGGGACTGCGTGCGACAAAGAAAAGCGAAGTGAAAGATGTCATCGTAGAAGCCGTGAAATCAGAACGCCCGACGATCATCGATTTCGTGGTCGAGAGGGAGGAAAATGTCGCACCCATGGTTCCTGCCGGTGCAGCCATCAACGAAATACTTGACCTGGAGTGAGAAGGAATGAAACATACAGTGGCAATACTCGTGGAAAACAAACCCGGCGTCCTCACGAGGGTGGCGGGTTTATTCTCACGCCGAGGTTTTAACATCGAAAGCCTTGCAGTAGGCGTCACAGAGAATCCTGATACCTCTCGCATGACGATAGTCGTAACAGGCGACGACCGCGTCCTTGAGCAGGTGATGAAGCAGCTAAACAAGCTCATCGATGTAATCAGGGTCAGCGACATTCCGCCAGAGGAATCGGTGAACAGGGAACTTGCGCTAATTAAGGTTGGTGTGGATTCCGGAACGCGTGCGGAAGTGATGCAGATAGTGGATGTGTTCAGGGCAAAAATCGTGGACGTAGGCATAAAATCGCTTGTAGTCGAGGTGACGGGCGATGAGAGCAAGATAAATGCCATGGAGCAATTGCTTCGCCAGTTCGGGATAAAAGAGATGGTAAGAACGGGAAAGATTGCGATGAACCGCGGCGCAAAGGCTGTGCAGGTGGAGAAGCGGTAATCAAGGAGAAACGTCAGCAGGAGAGCATGAAAGCGGTACTCGGGCTTGAGGATGGAACTTTCGTAAAAGGAGACGGTCTTGGAGTGGAGGGAATTGTCCAGGGCGAGCTTGTTTTTACAACGCAGTACACAGGCTACGAGGAGGCTCTCACAGACCCCTCGTATAAGGGTCAGATACTGATGTTCACCTATCCTCTCATAGGCAACTACGGCATAAGCGGCGAGACCTTCCAGTCTGATAACATGCAGGCGGAAGGGCTGGTGGTGAGAGAAGCATGCGACCATCCTTCACATCATAAATCCAGACGCAGCATCTATGAGTTCTTAAAAGACGAGGGCAAATCAGGCATCATGGGAATAGATACGAGGATGCTCACAATAAAAACAAGGGAGCACGGCACTATGAAAGCCGCTATTATTGTCGGGGACGATGACGGCGAGGAAGCTGTAAGACTTGCAAGGGAGCAGCCAGATATAGGAGGACTTGACCTGATCAGCAGGGTCACATGCAAAGAGCCGTACCAGGTAAAAGGGTATGAAGGCGGGGGCAATATCGTGCTCATGGATTTCGGTGCGAAGAGAAACATCATCAAGAGCCTGAATAACCGGGGAATCAATGTCATGGTTGTTCCTGCCAATACAAAGTTAAAAGATATCATGAATTACGAGCCAGATGCCCTGCTGCTCTCCAATGGTCCAGGAGACCCTCAGCAGGCGACAAACGGCATCTCGGTCGTAAAAGAGCTTGCTGGGGAGCTTCCTATCTTCGGCATCTGCCTTGGTCACCAGATTATTTCTCTCGCCCTCGGCGGCGAAACCTACAAGATGAAATTCGGTCACCGCGGAGCCAACCAGCCTGTAAAAGACCGCAAAAGGGGTATAGTTTACATCACATCGCAGAACCACGGCTATGCGGTGGATGAGAGCAGCATGGATGGAAAAGAGGTATCTATCACGCAATTAAACGCCAATGACGGCACAGTAGAGGGGTTTGAGCATAAAAATCTGGATATAGTATCGGTGCAGTATCACCCTGAAGCGCATCCCGGACCTCTTGATACCGAGAAGATGTTCTTTGACAGGGTGGCTGAGATAACAAGAAAGATGAAGGTGCTGGTTAAATAAAGCCTGCTTCTACTGCTTCGATTTGCTTAGGTCGGGCAGTTTTATCGATATGCCTTATCGTGATGCTCAAACTCAAGGAAAGTTACAATCTCGTTTTTCTTATCAATCGAATAAAAAAGAACAAATGAACCAACATGAATTCTCCGTTTACCTTTTAACACGTTTCGGAGTGGTTTGCCCAGTTCGGGATTTTTGCTTGTCTCGATTATTTTGTGGATTAGCCTCTGATAAAGAGAATTATCCTTCTTTTTGAGTTTATCCAGTTTTGTCTCTAAGGCAGTCTCAATTTGGATGGTATACGGCATGATCAAAGAAACTTTTTTTCAAATTCTTCAGGGGTGTATTTTGAAAATTTACCTTCTTTCACCCTTTGCTCGGCTTCTTCAACCTTTTTTATAAATTCTTTGCGAATTTTTTCTTCAGGAGGATAAAACTCATCTCGAATTATATCCAGAACCTCTGTCAGAATCTCCTGCCGTAGCTCCATTTTCAATTCTGATTTTAATTCATCCAGATTTGCAACAGCATCCATGAGAGTAAATAGAATCTCATGGATTTTAAAGATTTGTATTGATAGGCGTTAGGTGCACCCATTAGGATAATTAAAACCAAAATAACAATTGAATCATGGCATGGGTATGCTCTAATGATGACTGATGTAATTCTTAAATACCTGCCTGTCTAATTAGACTCATAAGGAGATATCAGATGGAAAAATATACTCTTCCTGTAGTAATAGAAAAAGATGAATTCGGCTATTTTGCAATGTGCCCGGCTTTACAGGGCTGCTACTCCCAGGGGGATACCTATGAGGAAGCACTTGAAAATATAAAAGACGCCATCCACCTGCACATAGAAGATATTATCGAAAGCGGAGAGTCCATTACTGCTATTTCTCGACCTTTTTAACCATCCTCATTACCTCTCGCATAAACGCGGGCAGGTCCATCGGCCAGCGCGAGGTGACGAGATTGCCATCAACGACCACCTCTTTATCCTCCCAAATTCCGCCTGCCTCCTGTATCTCCTCGGGCACACCATCATGCCAATAAGAAGTAAGGTGCCTCCCTTTCACAAGGCCTGCCGACACAAGAGTATAGGGGCCATGACAGATAGAGGCGATGGGTTTATTTTTGGCAAAGAATGATTTGGCTATCTCCTGCGCTTTTTTGATCTTGCGCACGGTTGCCGGCGCTCCATTCGCCGCTCCGCCCGGAATGATAAGAAGATCGTATTCGCCGGAATCAACTTCTTCAATAGTTTTGTCGGGTTTTAAAACGTAGCCGTTTTCACCGCTTATCTCCTTCATGCCGGGTGCGGCGATGTCCACCTGCCATCCTTCCTCCAGCAAGCGGAAAACAGGGAAGAAGACTTCCATATCCTCAAACTTATCAGCAGTGAGTACAACAGCTTTGCGGTTCGATTTATTGTTAGGAAGTTGCATAAGTTTCTCCTTAATTCTTGTTAAGCCTCTTGAATTTATATATTTTTAGCTTGGTTGATTTGGTGCTGGTTTCTAACAGCCCTCTCAAATCATATTTTGCGCCTGGAACTGCATGGTTATTATTCACATCTTCCACCTCTCATCCACAGGAAAGCACTCATTAATCCACATAAGCACCTTATTCTCATAGATTATCCTGTACTCCCTTGAAAGCACAGGAACCTTCCCGAAAAAATCCTGCCGCACAATTTTGATGTTCAGTATATCACGCCTTGTCTCAAGTTTGTGCTCCCGCAGAATCCTTCCTATCGGGATATCGGCTTTCATAAGATCATCCCTTACCGCCTGCGGCATTCTTTTAACAGGCGCCAGGGATTTTGCCAGAACGTAAATAGTCCCTCCGGCATCCAGTGTCACAAGGCGGCTGTTAACCTCCTCCCCGACATCAATATCAAAAAGCTTTGCGATATCATGCGTTGCTTTTATAAGACTCTGCTCAAGCGTTTTGACTTCTACCGTTTTCCCTGTGAGCACCTCAAGAAGCTGCGTGACCGAGCCGTCCGTACCCGCACATATCCGCAGGCATGCGGGAACATCAGGTCTTTTAATGACATCCCACATTATCCCTGCACTTCTTTCTTGGCTTTTGCGAGGCGTTCCTTGGCAGTGTAACCTGTTGCATCTTCAAGAAAGACCCTGTAGCGCTTATTGGTGTCGAGAATAACATCGTCTTTAACGTCTTCGTTATATTCTGTTTCCACGCACAGCTTTTTATTATCAACCCAGACAGTTAACCGTTTAAAAGCGCCGTAATTTATTGTACATTTCCCGTTCTCTTCCTTTAATTGCGCTGGAAAATTTTTCTCAAGCTCTGCCCTGATTCGCCCTGCATCCTGCGAAAAACCTCGTTTAAATGAATACTCCTGAATAATTATCACCATCCATTACAGGTTCACATAAGATTAAAAGATTACTGAAAATGTTATACCCCAACTGAAAAGCTTAATTACCTGTAATACATTTAAAGCTGCTGTTTCACAGAAACAGGCGATGGAGTTCGCCTTTAACCGCTTGATAGCTGATAACTCCTACCAGAGCTGAAAGGAGACAGAATATGAGAGCGGACATAATTTTGGTAGCAGGCGTACTGGTTTTCATCTCAAGTTTAATTTCCTTGAGAGTCGGGCTATCGGTAGCAATAATTGAAATTATTTTGGGTGCTATTGCCGGGAATTTCGGGGTTCAACCTGACGATTGGATGCTGTATTTAGCAAGTTTTGGCGGAATCCTCCTGACTTTTCTTGCAGGAACCGAGATTGATACAAAGTTGATGAAAGAAAAATTTAAAGAGAGTTTTCTTATAGGTACATTCTCTTTTTTGCTGCCTTTTGTCGTTGTTTTTATGTATACTTATTACGTGGCGGGCTGGAATTTCCAGGCATCCCTAATTGCGGGAACTGCACTATCCACAACATCTCTTGCCGTTGTATATTCAGTTCTTGTAGAAACGGGATTATCAAAAACTGAAATTGGCAAATTAATTATGGCATCTACATTTATTACCGATATGGGAACTGCGATTGCATTAAGCATTTTATTCGTCAAGCCTACGCTTTATACAGTCATTTTTGTTTTGGTTTCATTATGTGTTATTTACTTTGCAGGAAAATTTTCACACCATGTTTTCCATAATCCAAAGTTGAAGAACAAAGTGATTGAACCAGAAATAAAGTATATATTCCTGATGCTGTTTATTTTTATGTATTTCGCAAATTTGGGAGAGGGACAAGCCGTCCTGCCGGCATTCGTATTAGGGCTATTAATGTCAAAACATTTTATCGAGACCTCTGAGACAAAAGAGCTCAGAAATAGATTGAGAACTGTCGCTTACGCCGTTATTACTCCCATATTTTTTATTGTCGGAGGTTTGAAGGTTTCATTTCCTTTGATTTTATCCGCACTTGGGCTTTTTGTCATTCTTTTTGCCCTCAAAATAGTGGCTAAATTTCTCGGCGTTTACTTCCTTGCAAGAAAATATATTCCTGATGGGAGTGTGTACACTACACTCTTAATGAGCACAGGATTGACTTTTGGGACAATAGCAAGTGTTTTTGGTTTAACTTCTGGATTTATAGATCAGGTGCAGTATTCGGTTTTGATTGGGGCTGTAATAGCCAGCGCAGTAATCCCGACATTCATAGCACAGAAATGGTTTATGCCAGTTCACTCCGAGGATGTAGTAGATTTAAACAACGGGAACACAAAGTATGAGAGAGCAGAGCAAAATTAGATTCAATACAGGATTTGGTCAGACCATTTCCGCATCGTTATAGAGCTTTACAGCCATTATATGACCATCATACCCGTTTATCTCTATTACCTCGCGCTTGCCTTTTATCTCCCATACAGGAATATGTATGAGATCCATTTTCAGGTTTATATTCTCCGGATCTGGAGAAATTATCTTGTTTTCAAAAACTATCGTATCGCCTATCATCTCGTTCAGCCTTACTTCTTTTAAATGTTCCCTGATAATGGAGTTCAGGGCTTTACTCACCGCATCCTTTTTCTGCACCAGAGGCTGCCTTATCTCGTAATTCTGGGTGGGTATGAAGGTGTTGTCCTGGATTTCCTTGTATTTGGTAAAAGAATTTTCTCCAGTAATAGCGTGGATATTCCCCTCTCCTTCGCCAGAAAGCTCAATAGCCTTTGATTTGAACTTTTTCTGGATATTAAAAGAATAACTATAATGCCAGATAGGGATGAATTTCAATGCCTGGCTTTTTGCGGTACCGACTTTCGCCTCGGCTATGGATAAAGCATCTGATTTCCCTATATTGATCGGAACAGAACGCAAGAGTATCCTGATGGTTTTTTCATATTCCTGCTTCGAAGCCTGGACTTCTGCCGGAACTTCCATAGTTGGAAGTTCAATCTTCTCTTTGAGCGGTATTTTTTCCCCATGTCCCATGCCTCCAAGGACAGCCCTGCCTATCTGGGATTCAAGCTCGCCTCTGTCCCAGAGCGTAAGCCCATCCTCGAGAGCAGCAGCGCGTGTCTTATCGTCAAAGGATTCCGAGATCAGGATTCCTTTACCCCTGTACCGTTGCACGATGTTGGAAAAATATCTGGTGCTGTTGAAATTCGGGTCGTTTTCAAATTTTATCAGAAGGCGCTCCGTATCCTTTTCGGCAAGAAGGTCGCAGATGTCAGAAGAACTCGTGATGTAGCCGTAGTGCGAAAAAATATTTCTTACAATATCAACTACTGCCTGCTTAGCCATGTACATAATTCCTCTTGCCTGACTGAAATACTTATCTTATCTTTTTGATAAACCCAAAGATATACTTTCTTATTAGACGGGATTATCAAATTCGGTATATTTATAACACATAGTAATTATACATGATTGCTGAATGAAGATGCCCGACATAATGTTCATAACCTCACGAATTGAAAATATGATGTATGAGGTAACCTTTGACCCCACAAAACGCAAAGGCAACATAATAGTAAATATCTCCATTGTAAACGAATCCGATTTTAAGAGAGTTCTTGGTCTCATCAAACAGGCTGTCCACAGCGGTCTATCGGTAAGCCCTTATATCAAAATAATATATCCCGGTGAAAAAATCGGGAATGTAAAGATCGAACGCGGGAAGATAGGAATAGCCACAGCCTGCAGCATCACGATAGACGGTGTGTTGCTTAAGGCAGGAATACCTGTTAAACCTAAATTCGGAGGCGTGGTGGAAATACATGACGGCTCGCCGTTGCGATTTACCGATATCCTGACATACGAAAGCACAACAATCGACCCGCTCGATGTACTGATGTCGCAGGAACTCACATCGGTAACCGAGATGATCAATACAGGTTCTGGCAAGATACTGGCAAATCTGAGGGAAGCTCCAATGGATGCCCGCGATAAGATAGAACAGGTGCTTGATTCGCTTGTCGAAGCAGGATTTTCATGTATACTGGAAGTGGGGGAACCCAATAACGATATCCTGGGCGTCCAGGTGGGAAGGGACAAACTTGGTATTGTGGTGATAGGCGGCACAAACCCGATGGTACTTGTCCAGGAGCATGGTATTGATATTGATACGCAGGAGATGTCAATACTTCTAGATATTGAGGAAATGGCGCACATAGACGAGTTGAAATTGGAAGGAACTCATTAGCTCCTTATGAGATTGTATGCTGTTCTGGGACAAACTATTTAAGTATCCATGACCAACAATTAATAGGGTGATTTAAATGACAATAAGAAAGATTAAAAAAGTCAAAGTGGGAATGTGTAAATGTCATTCCTCCTGCGTATAACTAAATTCTTATTTTTATTTTTTCAATATCTTTTATTAAATAGTGGATATGCAAATCGCCAAGTCGAAGGGTCTTTATCTCCTGCATCATCAAAATAACCAAAAATATTAACCTCAACGACCGTTTTCCCCATATTCTTGTCGAGTTCCTCACCAAGAGTCTCCGGGGTCATCAGGTTGTTTGTCTGGGGTTCAAAAAAATACCATGATGTGGAGCCGAGTACCGTTGATTTGAACGATACAATTGCATGCCCTGACCCATCGGAGAATGTAACGGCAGCAAAATAAGCTTTGTATCCAGCCTTTTCTGAGGCGTTTATCATATCAGCGGTGTACTGACCGCAGATATATTCCAGCGGCGTGTACGACCTTATATTGAGATTATGATTCCTGAACCAGTCCACATATGCTCTATAATTGACTTCCATGGCATTGGATCTGTTTTCATATAGCGATGCACTGGGTTTGTCATCAACTTTTTGAACAACCTCGGTTGGCTGGACAATAGCTGCTGGCGTATAAGAAGCAATCGTCCCTGGTACAGGGGTGGGATAAGGAGTTGGAGAGGGGTTTTGGGGTACTGTTGAAGTATTCAGGCCTTCTTCAGTCGTTATGCATCCTGTAAATAACACAAAAATGAAGATAAACAGCAGGCAATACCTGTTCAAATCTCTATCACCTGGTATTTTCACCATGCAACAATAAACATGCCATGGTAGTACCTATGGAGAAAGAGGATATTAAACGTGGCGGCTTCGAATCCATTGCCAAAAGTCAGAACAAACTATCCAGTATTACATGCAGTGCATTGGCTATTATTATTCCGCTCAGAAAAATAAAAACGTGAATAGATGAAAACATCGTCTCGGGCGGTAAAGACTTGAACAGAAGATAATATACACCGAGAATTATAAGGCTGATATACAATATTCTGACAACCGCTCCGTATACGATATTATGGGAACTTTGCCCGTGCTTGAATATCCACTTGTATGGAAGCCATAAAATTTTTAGTTTACCCCACCTTTTCATAGCGGTGCTTTCAATATCAAGGTCAGGGGTTATGAAATCGGTGCCTATATAAAAACCTGCAACAAAAACAAGCAGTTGTTTCAGGCTAATGACCGGTATTTTCCAGACATAAAGTAAGGCTACAATGGTGATAAAAAGCAAGTAATTGAATATTCTATGTACATTATAGCCGGGCATTATTCAGAATTCAATTCACGAGCCATGTCCTTTGCAAAGTAGGTAAGAATCATATCCGCTCCTGCACGTTTTATCGAAACCAATGACTCATACACCACCTTGCGCTCATCCAGCCAGCCGTTCTGTGCAGCAGCTTTTATCATGGCATACTCACCGCTGACATGGTACGCTGCAGTGGGCATCCTGAACTTCTTCTTTATTCGGTAAATGATATCAAGGTAGGGGAGGGCGGGTTTGACCATTATGATGTCCGCACCTTCCTCGATATCGAGTTCGACTTCACGCAGCGCCTCATCTGTGTTTGCGGGGTCCATCTGATACGACGAACGGTCGCCAAAAGTAAAACCTGAACAGGCTGCTTCCCGAAAAGGTCCGTAGAATGCAGAGCAGTATTTTGCAGCATAGGACATTATAGGAATGTTCTGGAAATCGTTATCGTCAAGTGCACGACGTATAGCTCCAACCATGCCGTCCATCATCCCTGACGGTGCAACCATGTCTGCGCCTGCGCGGGCGTGGCTTACCGCAATCTTCCCATAAACAGGAAGGGTTGGATCGTTCTGGATTTCAGTACCGCGTACCAATCCGCAATGTCCGTGGGATGTATATTCATCCAGGCAAAGGTCGGTTATGACAACAAGATCTTCTCCGACCTGGCTTTTTATGGCCCTGACCGCTTTCTGGATCACATCGTCATCCCCGTAGGCATGCGAACCAATCTCGTCTTTCTCTTTTGGTATTCCAAACAGTATAATAGCCGGTATCCCCAGCTCAGCGATGCATGCTGCCTCATCTGCAACCATCTCAAGGGGCATGCGGAAATATCCAGGCATGGAATTTATCTCAACAGGCTCACTTGCGGTTTCATCGGCAAAAACAGGACAAATCAGGTCTTTAACATCCAGTGTCGTTTCACGTACAAGCGGTAAAAACTTAGGCGAGCGCAGCCTTCGCATGCGAGTGGTCGGGAACATATTTGTTTTATTGGATGGAAAGTACTTAATGATTACCGAATAAACGAATAAATAGAAATCTATATTACTGAATAAAGAATTTATGGTGTCGTGAGGAGAATTTAGATTGTGGATCCAAAAAATAAAACTTTGATACCTTTGATTATCATATTCTTCATCTTTGGAATAGCGGTAGGGTATGTGGCTCATAAACCTGTGACGATTGAGAAAATTGTGACCGTAACTGTTACACCAATTCCGACACCGACTCCAACTCCGACATCTTCACCTGCTCCAACTCCGAGCCCCACGCCTGCTCAGACTGCCGCTCCCAATGTGAGCGACTTTATTGTAAAGGATTACTTTAACCCTTCCATAGATATTCCGACTTATACAATACAGCTTAGAAATTTTGGGTATGCAGATCCTAATTCTTTATACATTCATCAGGGAGAGAGTGTCTTAATTAAGATTACTGATACTTCTCTGGCATATCCCATGACAATTATCTTGAATTCGTCATACTCCAAGAACCTTGGAGTAAGCGGCGCTGCCTTTGTTACTTTTAATAATAAGGGAAAATACAGTTTTAAAGCTATCATTCCTTCAAGTCAAATTGGTACAAACCCACGAACGTATGCAGAGGGTACAATAACTGTGTATTGATTAAATATGTTCTTGAGATCCACGGTTCTACCAATGTCATTTTAGACAGTTCATCAAAAGATAGAAATCTATATACTCAATAAAGAATTCATTAGGGGTTGAGAAGATTTGAGATTATGGCTCCATTAAATAAAACATTAATCCCTTTGATTATCGTATTCTTCATTTTTGGAGTGGCGATAGGGTATGTTGCTCATAAACCTGCGACGATTGAGAAAATTGTGACTGTAACTGTTACACCAGTTCCGACACCTTCACCCAGTCCAACTGCAACCCCTTCGTCTACTCCAACCCCCACCACTTCACCTACTCCGACTGTCACTCCAACTGTAAGCGACTTCATTGTGAAGGATTATTATAACCCATCCACAGATATTCCGGATGCAACAGTAACATTTGACCAAAACAACAATGTAATCCCGAGTCCCGTATCTGTTCACCCCGGACAATCTGTTTTGATCAGGATCACTTCTCAACCGTTACGTTACCAACTGACGCTTATCCTGAACAATTCGTATCAAAAATACCTTGGAGGATCAGGCGGCGCTGCCTTTGTCACTTTTAATAAAGAGGGAACATACCCTTTTAAAGGTGTTATTCCTTCAAGCGACCCCAGTATATCACCAAAAACCTATGCAGAAGGTACAATAAATGTTTATTAATTATTATTTCTTTTAAACCACCAACAAGCAATTACAGTCAGGACGTTATTTTTTGATTTAACTCCCGAGTTTCCTGAACACGAGCTCATCCTTTTTCACATCAACTTTCACGGCATCCCCCTCCGCGAACTCCTTATTGAGTATCTTCAACGCGAGGGGGTCAAGTATCCTGTGCTGGATGGTGCGTTTGATGGGTCTTGCCCCGTATAGCGGGTCATAACCTGCCTTTGCTATGAAATCCCTAGCTTTTTCGCTAAGAGAAATGGTGATCTTCCTTTCAGAAAGGCGCTTGCTCAATATCCCGAACTGGATATCCACAATCTTCGTGATCTGCGGGAGCTTTAATGAATTGAAAATAATGATCTCATCCAGGCGATTCAGGAACTCGGGTTTGAACTGGCGGTGAACCATCTCCATCACTTTCTCCCTCATTTCATCCTCTTTGTCCCCGAGTTCGAATATCCACTGGCTTCCGATGTTGGATGTCATGATGATAACAGTGTTCTTGAAGTCAACCGTGCGCCCGTGGCCGTCCGTAAGCCTGCCGTCGTCCAGTATCTGGAGCAAGAGATTGAACACATCGGGATGCGCCTTCTCGATCTCATCGAAAAGAATGACCGCGTACGGCCGCCGCCTCACCGCCTCAGTTAGCTGGCCGCCCTCTTCATAACCCACATAGCCAGGTGGAGCGCCTATGAGCCTTGCAACCGTGTGCTTTTCCATGTACTCGCTCATATCAAGCCGGATCATGGCAGCCTCGTCATCGAACAGGAACTCGGCGAGCGCGCGCCCGAGTTCTGTCTTGCCCACGCCCGTGGGGCCCAGGAACATGAACGAGCCTATGGGACGCTTGGGGTCGGATATGCCGGCGCGACCTCTCCTGACAGCGTTAGCCACAGCGATGACGGCTTCATCCTGCCCCACCACCCGCTGCTTTATTCGCTCCTCCATGTGGACCAGTTTCTGCATCTCACCCTCGAGCATCCTGCTCACAGGTATGTGCGTCCATCGTGAGACGACCTCGGCGATGTCCTCTTCATCCACTTCCTCCTTGAGCATCTTCTGGTCTTTCTGAAGCTCCACGAGTTTTTTATTTTCCTCTTCAAGCTGTTTTTGGAGGTTAATCAATACGCCGTAGCGGAGTTCAGACGCTTTCTCAAGATTTCCTTCAAGTTCCGCTTTTTCAGAATCCATGCGCGTTTTCTCGATATCCTCCTTTATCTTCCTTATTTTCTGGATGGAATCTTTTTCAAGCTGCCAGTGGGCTTTCATCTGGCTGCTTCTCTCTTTCAGGTCTGAGAGCTCTTTATCTATCTTTTCAAGGCGTTCCTTGGAATATTCGTCTTTTTCCTTCTTCACCGCCTGGCGCTCTATCTCAAGCTGCCTTATCTTCCTCTCGATGTCGTCAAGCTCGGCAGGCATGCTATCTATCTCTATCCTGAGCTTCGACGCAGCCTCATCGATAAGATCGATGGCCTTATCGGGCAGGAACCTGTCTGTAATGTAGCGTTGGGACAGGATTGCGGCTGCGATGAGCGCGGCGTCCTGTATCCGCACGCCGTGATGCACTTCGTATTTTTCCTTGAGCCCGCGCAGGATGGATATTGTCTCATCGACGGTGGGTTCTCCCACAAGTATTGGCTGGAACCTCCTCTCAAGCGCAGCATCCTTCTCGATGTATTTTCGGTACTCATTCAGCGTGGTGGCACCGATGCAGCGCAGTTCCCCTCTGGCAAGGGCGGGCTTGAGTAAGTTAGAGGCGTCGATAGCGCCTTCCGCCGCTCCTGCTCCCACTACGGTGTGGAGTTCGTCAATGAAAAGAATGACCTTGCCTTCCGAATCCTGCACTTCTTTTACCACAGCCTTCAGGCGCTCCTCGAACTCACCCCTGAACTTGGTACCGGCCACGAGCGCGCCCATATCGAGGGCGACCACTCTTTTGTCCTTGATATTCTCAGGCACATCTCCAGCAAATATCCGGAGAGCCAGGCCTTCAGCTATAGCTGTTTTCCCGACGCCGGGCTCCCCGATGAGCACAGGGTTGTTCTTTGTACGACGGGAAAGAACCTGCAGAACCCTGCGTATTTCATTATCGCGTCCTATCACAGGGTCAAGCTTCCCGCGAGCAGCAAGTTCTGTGAGGTCGTGACCATATTTTTTGAGCGCCTCGTATTTCTCTTCAGGGTTCTGGTCTGTGACGCGGGATGAGCCTCTTACTTCCTTCAGGGTTTTCATGAGAGAGTCCTTTGATACACCGTTCTCTTTCAAGATTCGCGCGGCGATGCCCCCTTTCTCTTCCGCTATGGCGAGCAGGAGATGCTCTGTGCTCAGGTATTCATCCTTGAGATTCTTCATCTCTTCAAATGTAGCCTCGACAGCGGTATTCAATCGCGGAGAAATGTAAATCTGACCCCCGCCAGCACCTTCCACGCGCGGAAGGTTGTCTATTTCCTCTTCAAGTTGTGAGATTATTCCGGCAATGCCGGCGCCGAGTTTCTGGAGAATCTGGAGGGTTAAGCCTTCTTTCTGGTTGATGAGGGCAAGGAGGAGGTGCTCCACCTCAAGCTGCTGCTGGCTTCTATCAATTGCTATGCTCTGCGCATCTGCAAATGCTTCCTGGGCTTTTATGGTGAATCTGTCGAATCGGATGGGCATTTGGATACCTTATGGTTTAATCACTTTACAATAACGACAACCACGCTTCCCACTTCCAAGACATCCACAGCTTTTCCTTTTAAAAGCTTTTCCTTTTCCACCGTGAAACATGAGGAGTCAAGGATGATGTTCTCCCCGTCCACAGAAAGTGCTATGCTTCCTGAATCTGCAAGTTTGGGGTCCGCTTTCCTGAGGGCTTCTGCAATGGGTTTTGCCTTGCTCCTGTATGTCCTGCCGAGAATCTTCATGTTCGGTATGATTTCATGAGCAACAAGCTCAAAATCGGGTTTTCCGGTCTTAAGTGAAATTCTTGAATTTGCCGCCCCTGCAATATCAGAACCATCTGTGATAGAGGAATATATCTCTATATTCGCAAGTGGAGAATTTAATGCCATGCCGTGTTCTGATTTATAGCGCCTGATAGCAGAAGTTATCTCTTTTATCAATTCGCCTGTCGTCTCGGCCTCTTCATCGATGAGCGATTCATTTACCTCCGGCCATGCCTGAAGATGCACGCTCTCCTTCTTTATGTGGGAATATACCTCCTCGGAGAAATACGGCAAAAACGGCGCAAGAAGCCGTGAAAGTGTTTCAACCGTAACAAAAAGCGTATACTGGGCAGCCTGTTTTCCTTCGGCTTCGCCGTATAACCTTGATTTTGCAAGCTCTATGTAGTTATCCGCAAGAATATCCCATGCAAATCCGCGGATTGCCTTGAAGGTCTCATCAAACTGGTAAGCATCCATCTTTTCCGTTGCGTCTTTCACCAGCCTGTTCAACTTGCTCAGGAGCCATCTATCAACAGGCTTGAATTCCGCAGGCTTATCCGATATATGCGGCAGGGAAAAACGCACAATGCTCCAGAGTTTCTGCAAAAAGCGCGAGCCTGCGACTACATCCTTCCACGAAAAAATGATGTCCGAGCCCGTGGTGCCTCCTATGGCAGCCCACTGCCTGAAGGCATCGGCGCCGTGCTTTTTGGTCACCTCTTCAGGCACAACGAAGTTGTTTCGGGATTTGCTCATCTTGTGACCGTCCTCGCCCAGCACCATGCCGTTGAGCAGTATGGTATCCCAGGGCTTTGTATCAAGCAGTGCTTTTGCCCTCAGAATCGTATAAAAAGACCATGTGCGGATGATATCATAACCCTGCGGCCGAAGCTGCGTGGGCAGAAGCGGAGCCCTGCCTGGGCTGAGCCAGCCTGCAACGTGAAGCGCCGAGATGGATGAATCCATCCATGTATCAAGCACATCCTCTTCGCCCTTCCACTCCGAGGAACCGCATTCACACGCCTCAGGCGGCTTTTTTTGTGTCGGGTCAAGCGGAAGCCATTCTTCTTTTGCAACCCTGGTTTTACCGCACTTACCGCAGTACCACGCAGGGATCGGCGTGGCAAAAATCCTCTGCCTCGAAATGCACCAGTCCCATTCCATGGTGCCGGTCCAGTTCTCAAGCCGCACTTTCATATAATCAGGAACCCATGTGATGGTATTTGCAGTGTCCAGTATTTCTTCAGAGATGATCTTGACAAACCACTGTTTCTCGGAAAGAATCTCGATTGGCGTCTTGCAGCGCCAGCAAAGCCCCACGTTCTGGGGCAGCTCCTCCTGCTTGTAAAGAATCCCATTCTTTTTCATGTCCTCGATTATGGCTTTCTTGCACTCCTCTGTGCTTTGCCCCGCATATTTTCCTGCAAGTTCCGTCATCTTACCCGTCCTGTCTATGGCTTTGCGAAGCGGAAGGGCATGTTCAACCCACCATCTCACGTCCTGCTTGTCGCCAAAGGTGCATATCATGACCACGCCCGTACCAAAGGAAGGATCGACGCTTTTGTCAACAATTACTTTGACCTTATGACCGAAGACAGGCACGCTTACCTCGGTATTCACATGCTCGCGAAACCTTTCATCATCAGGATTAACTGCAACCGCTACACAAGCCGCGAGAAGTTCAGGTCGCGTGGTTGCAATCGTAAGTTTATCAAAATTGAGGTAATTCAGAATAGTACTTCGGGAATCGTATTCGACTTCGGCGAATGCTATAGCGGTTTCGCATCTCGGGCACCAGTTCACGGGATGGTTCTGCTGGTATATCATGCCGCTGTTGTACATCTGCACGAAAGACCTCTGTGTTTTTACGAAGTACGAAGGCTCCATGGTTATGTACTCGTTGCTCCAGTCGATGGAGAAGCCAAGGCGACGCAGGCTTTTTCTCATGCGCTCGATATTCTTTGTGGTGAGTTCAACGCAGAGGCGCCGGAACTCTTCGCGAGATACCTGGCTCTTTGTAATGCCATGCGCCTCTTCAACCTTCACTTCTGTTGGCAAGCCGTGGCAGTCCCAGCCTTCGGGGAACATGACGTTGTAGCCCCGCATCCTCTTATATCGCGCCACGAAATCTATATAGCACCAGTTTAAGGCATTGCCTATATGGAAATTCCCGGTCGGGTAAGGCGGAGGTGTGTCGATTATGAACCTGGGTTTTTCAGAGTTCCGGTCAAAATAATACATGGAGTCCTGCCATGCATTGAGCCATTTTTCCTCGATAGCGTTGTAATCGTATTCCCTGGGAATTTCCATATTGCCGCTGTGATGAGTTGCATGATTAATAGAATTATCGGTTTTGGAGATACTTGAATATCCAGATTCCCCAAAATGTATAACTCAGGAGTAGAATGGATACTTGCTGGCACGGTATGGTTTTATAGCGGGGAACAGTAAACTAAAGAGGCGATATAATGGACCTTCTCTCTCATGGACTCCTTCCGTATCTGCTCGGAAATTTCTTTAAACGAAGGAAAGAAGAAATCACCGCCCTTATCCTCGGCGGCATAGCTCCCGATTTTGATGTCTTTCTCCTGTGGATTAACTATCTGTACCCCACTCCCTACCTCATCACGCATCGCGGCTTGACCCATTCCCTGTTTTTCGGGTTCTTTGCTGGCATGATAGTACTTTATCTCGCTTCACGCAACCGTGTGAAAACCATAGTCCGAAAGTACGTCGATTTCGAACCAGTTATAAATTTCCGCACAGTGATGTTCGCCTATGCAGGGGTGATCATCCATCTTTTTCTGGACTATTCCACAACCAGAGGTGTCCCGTTTTTTTATCCTTTCCAGGCTTCAAGATACTCAGCTGAAGTATTTTTCTACACGGACATATATCTCACCATATTAAGCCTGGTAATTATAATAATTTTATATAAAAAACCATTGCAGACGCGTAACACCACGAAATTCTTAGTTGTGTTCCTCTTAGCATTCGCAGTGCTTGGAGGTCTTCGAATTGCTGAAAAAAACAGCGCGGAGCAATTCTTTCGTGGAACGAACCTGGAAGCCTATCCCACCATGAATCCTTTTGAATGGTATGTTCTCGGAGAAGATAAGGATAAAATCAGGATATACGAATACAACGGACTTCGGCAAAGCTCGATGTACAATGAGACAGTTCTACGAATGAACATAGTTTCAAGCGGAGAAAATCTGGATGCGGCTCTCGATGCGGCAGGTGGGCTGCCACAGGTATGGATGTTCAAATGGAGAGCCTATGCTGTAGCCATCAATGCCTCATCACACGACGGGGTATGGTACCTTGATTACTATGACCCGATGCAGAGAGCGATGATACGGGGCGCCCCTTCCGCATTTTTCATGAGGATAAATGCCCCGATTAGAGTTAAAGTGGAGGCAGGAGTGGCGGTTTTATTGGAGAGAAACGCTGGTTGAATATATAATATATCGTAAAAATTTTAGCTTGCAAATTTTCTCTTAACCTTTTCCGCTTCCTTCAATATCGTATCTATCCCTCCCCTGACAAGCGCCTCGAACCTCTCACCGCGCATACTCGCCCTGTTCAGCGTCTCGCCGAGGTCTACGGGGAGCGCGATATCAACCCAGTTATCCCTTACCCCGTGAAGCAGGGGTTCCTGGAGTATCTCCTTTACCCGTTCATTAACTTTGGATGCCGTCTCGCTGTCCTTGAACTTAACCGGGATATGCAGCGTCAGAGAGGTAATTTTACCCTCTTTATCCTTTGGCGTGTACAGCCGCACAATCTCATTCCCGAAGCGACCGAAAAACTGGTCTGTACCCTTACCAAAACCTATCTTTTCAATAGCATCTACCGCATTTGCGGGAATATCATCCATGATGCAGCCGCACAGCGCGCTTGTAATTTCCTTCTCTTCCGTACTCTCTGCAAGGCGAATAAAATCCGGAAGTGGAAAGCCCATCACTATTTCATCGTCCCGGTATCCTGAGAACATCCTTGCACCGTTGCAGAGCATGGAGAGGTTCACTTTTTTCTCCATGAAAGGTATGGCAGTACACTCGCCGCATACTGCAAATTCTCCCTTGAATTTCACCTCTAACGGCTGCTTTTCATGCAACTGCGCCAGGACAGTGGAGATGCGCATTATCTTGCGCGGAGTACCCACGACTATAACGACATCCGGCTTCTTATCAGCTTTTTCAAGGGGCTCAACGCTCACGAATTTTGTGTTCGCTGGCTTGATCCTGGGATAGACCTCACCGTAACACGGTTCTGTGAATCCAAGCGCAAGTTCCCCGCTTGTGCATGTTAGTTCTTCAACGCCAAACACGAAACTCTCGCCGTATACCGCACTTTTTCTCACCATTTCGCAGAACCTCATTGGCTGCATGCTGGTTTTCTGTGCTGAACCGGTTATGATCCTGACCGCCACAGGAGATGACGGCAGTTCGAAAAATTTCCTGAATTTCATCGATAATTCTGCATATTCCATAAACCGACACCTCAGTTTACGCGGTGTTGGGGTATGCATTCGCATACCCCTCGTTTGATCAATTTTTTTAAAAAATTGTTCATCGTTATTCCTCAACTCTTATCCCGTTTTCTCTTGCAATATCCTTGAAAGCACTGGCTACATACTCTACCTGTTCCCGCTTCAAGCCGTATGTATTGATCTTGAAATTCTTGCTCATGCCGGGATGAATTCCAAGTATCTTTCGCTTCTTCAATTCGTGGTAGAGGAAATATCCCCGGCGCTTATCTCTATCGGCAATCTCATGAAGGGGCAGGCTCTCAAAATTCATCAACGTGTGCTGTTTCGGCTTCGCCCCCATCTGGTGGAAGCCCTCGATTTTCTCAAGCTCGTTTACGAAATACTGTGCCTTTTTGACCTCCTCGTCCCAGTGCTTTACCCTCTCAACTACAGCAGGGAACGATGCCATAAGCGTTGCTACAGGCGCACCGAAGACAGGCGAGCATCCAAACAGCGCAATTTCTTTTTTCGTGAATCCCCTGCCGCTCCAGTCGCCTCTACAGATGGATTTGGTGAATAGCTTGCTGCTCCACTCGTATGTGGTGGCTAATATTCCAATGGGGGCTGATGCAGCCCAGCTCTTGTGCCCCGAGCCGCACAGGAAGTCCACATGGAGCTTCTTGCCGTCCACCGGCATTATACCCGAGGAATAAGCGGTATTGAGCAGGTATGGAACTCCATATTCCCTGCATATACTGCCCACCTTCTCGGCATCTGCCAGATTGCCGTATCTGTAATCCACGTGAGTGAGCAATGCCATCGCCGGCAGTTTGCCCGTCTTCTGCTCGACTTCGTCGAATTTCCTGGCATAGCCCTCGATATCTATCTCAAATCTGGGATAGCCGTTATGCGGCACTTCCACGATATTCAGTTTATTCGCCTCTGCTGCAAGATATGACGTATAATGAGCGAGGGCATCCAGCACTACTGTGTCGCCAGGTTCGCATATCATGCGCATGGCAGCCCATTTGGCATGCCGGCATCCTGCTGTGAACCTGACATCGTCCATATTCAGGAATTCAGCCGTGTCCTGCGTGAAATCATGGACAGGCGGCTTCTCTACCAGATCCACCCTTGCCTCAAAGCAGTAATCGCATACCGAATAGCCGTCGCCGAATTCAAGCAGCGCTTTGCGCGCTTCTGCCGTCAGCACGCCCCCGCGCTGGATCGGGTGTACGTTGACGTAGGTGTCCGAGACGCCGCGGGTGAGGTTTTTGTATTTGTTAAGTTCCATGATTAGCAACCTCAAAGAGGTTATTGATGACTTATAATTAACGGAAAAGGCAAAGACGCTGGAGAATAGGCTGCCTCGTAATAATATTCCTTGCACAATAGTAATGCTAATATATAACTTATTACTCATAGTAATATAATGTCCCTCCCAACGCCAGACGACATAAAGAAGCTCAGGCTTGAACTCGGTCTGACCCAGCATGAGCTCGCTTCACGCGCAGGCGTGAGCCAGCCCCTGATTGCGCGCATAGAATCGGGAGACGTTGATTCAAGGCTTTCCACCCTGCACAAGATATTCAATGCCTTTGATGCTGCCAGAAAAGAGAGGGTAGTGGTGAGGAATATAATGCACTCTCCTGTAATACATACAAGTTCAGGGGATTCGATAGAGGATGCTGCCAGGATTATGGAAAAACACGGCTTTTCCCAGATGCCTGTAATCGATAATGGCGTCCCTGTGGGCAGCATCTCTACAGATCAGATAGTTAGCTCAATGACAGACCATGATATAAAAAAGGTGTCCCACCTTCATGTGCGGGATATCATGGGCGACTCGTTTCCAACTGTCTCGCCCACAGCGGATGCAAACACGGTTTCAAGGATTCTTGAGAAAAATCCGGCAGTCCTGGTGCTCGAGGCAGGAAAGGTAGTTGCTGTGATGACAAAGCACGATATAATGAAGATGTTACGAGGATAGCAGGATATTAATCTATCCAGCACTCTTATTATCTAAGTCCCTCAAAGAAGGATTACAGGTAGAAATAGAGCTTTTTACCTCAAATACGTCTAAATCCGTCTTAACGATTTATTTTTAATGTATACTCACTTGGCTGGTAACCTTCAGCCAACATCCACAGGGTTACATTGGTGCTATTGATGAAATGTGATTTTTCATTTCCAAACGCATAACTACTGCCTACACTTTGAAGAGTGAACGATTTTTCTTCAAGAATTTGCCCATCACTCACAATTTGTGCTTTTATTGAGATAGGAGTATTTACTAGACTAGATACTTGGACTTGCACTGAATTAAGCCCATATGTGCCATTTCCCCATATCGAAGGTTGCTTCATTCGTGCATCCACATAGATAGCGCCTGACAGTTGTCCCATGGGTGTTGTCGGTTTAGGTGTTGCTACCGTTACTGTTGGTGTTGCTGTTGCTATTGGTGTGGCTGTTACTGTTGATGTTGTTGTTACCGTTGGTGCAGGAGTTGGTGTAACTCCTTGCTGCCCTACACATCCCGAAAAGAGAATGACCAGTCCAATGACAGTTATAAGAATGATAGATTTAAATTTTACCATATTATCCCAAGGGTTTTAATCACCTATTATAATATAAAGTTGTCGGTTTTATTCTCGGATTGTAGAGTCCTGACCCGGCTGGATAAACCCTAAATACTCATAAATTAATATAAATATGTCCAGAACTACGAATTCTGGAAAAAATCGTGTTGATAGGTCCTTGCGGGAGAACGGCAGAGCCAATATCGATGACCGTACAGACAACCCCAATGCGGTACACGCGACAATGCCTGACACAAGGGTTACGGAATGGACTGCGGATAAACCAGTGGATGAAGTTCTGAGTTAGTGTCAGGCGACAGCATAAATCTCGTATTTGAATATCGGGGTTTTTCCCTTCTTATTTTTTCATGTGCACATCATTGGTACTGTGCTTCTCGATTATCGACTCAAGCATGAAATATTTCTCGACATATTTCTTTAACTCATCATCAGAGATGGCAGAAACGCGCTGCTCCTGGTCGTACAATTTCTGGATCTCAGCCTGGATAGCCCGCACGCGCGGGTCGTTTTTCTCAACCTTTGTTGCGACATGCATCAATTCGTTAAGCGTTTCCTCAACTTTATAGCGTATTACCTCAAGCCCTGAGGAATCGCCTATCATCAGCTCCCTCTTCCCTCCCACAAGTTCAGGCGGGTAAGGCTCATAGGTAAAAGGATTCTTTATGATACCTGCTGTATGGATGCCGCTTTCGTGTGCAAAAATGTTTTTACCCACAACCGACTTATTGCGCGGAACCCTTATTCCGATCTCATTTTCCATGAATCGCGCAAATTCCGTAACAGATTTCAAATCGTACTTCTGGAATCCTTCCACCCTCTGAATTAGGAACAGGACAACCTTCTCAAGCTCTGCATTCCCCGCCCGCTCTCCCAACCCAAGAAACGTCAGGCTTGACCAGTTAGCGCCGTACCAGTATCCCGCAAGGGAGCACGCTACGGATAATCCGAAATCATCATGGACATGTGTCTCGATATTTTTTGCTCCTATCTCACGAAGCCGGCAAACCATACGAGGGATGCCGTACGGCTCATCCACCTCAGGGAAAGGGACGCCATAGCCAACTGTATCGCATAAACGGATTATGCAATCTGGGTCGATATCAAGCAATTTCTCAACAAGCGGGAACACAAAACCTTCATTGTCAGCACGGGTCATGTCTTCAATATGCGCCCTGGTACGAAGCCCGTGATCAACTGCATACTGCAGAGCATCTGTATATTTCTTCCATGCCTCCTCCCGGCTTGAAAGCCCCATTTTATCGAGGATATGAGAATCCGAAACCGACATCAGTATGCCTGTTTCCTTCATCCCATCCATATTGAGAACAAAATCAATGTCCCTGGGATTTGCACGAGCCCATCCTGTAACTTCTGGAAATTCGTAGCCAATGTCAAGCATTCCCTTTACTGCTTCCCTGTCGCGTTCATTGTAGACAAAAGTTTCAAGCTTTTCAATGCCGATTTTATGAAGATACTCGTAAATCTCAAGCTTGTGCTTTTTTTTCATCACTATCCCGGGCATCTGCGAGCCGTCCCGGATGGTGCTGTCACTTATGAAAATCTCCTGTCCCAGCGGCAGCTTGATTCTGGGTAAATCCTCGTATGACCTGTATATCTTCATTGGCTGACTCATGGCATTTTTGATTTATATTACTTGTGCTTCTCATCTTTGCGCGCTTTCTCTTTTGGGGAGTCCCGATCAATCCTCTTCTTTTTTAAGGATTACCACTTCGCAACCAGCCAGCCTTCTGAGCTCCTCGGCGTCTTTTTCGCTCCCGACAATGCTTCCGTAGTGCATCGGTATTGCAAGTTTTATTTTCATATTTTTTGAAGCCCCGGCAGCTTCTTTTGCTGTCATTACATAGGTGCCGCTCACAGGCAGGAGGGCTATATCAGCCTCCACGTCCCGCATCTCGGGTATGAAATCAGTGTCGCCCGCATGATAAATTCTAACTGTGCCTATCTTCAAAAGATAACTGACCTTACCGTCTTCCCTTGGATGGAAAGGTTTTCCAGGAGAGCGGAACTTGTTTATGTTGTATGCAGGAAAGATTATCGCCTTGATGTTGTCAATCTCAACCTCATCCCCGGGCTTTACGAGTTTTATTTCCTTTACCTTTAACCCTTCCAGTGCAGGCTCTGCCATGGGTATTGTAACTATCGTGGTATCTCGGGTTGCTATTTTCCCAATATCCTCAGGACTGCAGTGGTCGTGGTGCTCATGTGTAATGAAAACAACATCCGCCTTTTTCGTGGTGCCTATTCTGAATGGGTCTATGTATATTGTTTTATCGCTCTCTATCCTGAATCCGTCATGCCCTAACCACGCAATTCTAATCCCTTTGTACTCGAACATTGTCTAATTATTTTTACCTGAAACTATTAAAGCTTAGGGTTTACCAAATTGCCTTGCGCTCTCAAGCGCCCCGCACCTCGTTCCCTCAAGGGTGATGATTTTTCCTGAGAGTTTCCCATCTTCAACACTGAGCAAAACTGCGCTCGGTTCGGATAATCTCGGGGCTGTGGGACTTCCAGGGCAAACGAGAAGCACACCCTGGCTTTCAATAACAGGCATGTGAATATGACCAAAAACCAGCACATTCACGCCCATCTCTTTTGCCATGTACCATGCGCCAGTGGTGTCCTGAAGCGAGAGCGCTGCCTCATGGACTATTCCGAGCCTTATGCCCTCGATTTCGATAACCTTCCGCTGCGGAAGCAGTCTCTTTAATTCTGCTTCGTCCATGTTTCCATGAACTGCGGTAAGTCTGCAAATTTCTGAAAGTTCATCGTATGCTGCTTTTGTGACAAAATCGCCTGCATGTATAACCATGTCGGCATCTTTTATTAACCCGATAAGGTCACGGGGCAGCTGGGCAATGAGCGAGCCAGATTTTATATGCGTATCCGCAAGCGTGATTATCTTCATGCGTATCCGTAATCCATGTAGTTCAATTCTTTTTTGACCTCGTGAAGGAAAGCCCTGTATGTATTGGTGGAGAAATCAAGCCAGCCCTTGAAGTCTGAATTTAATTTCTTTCCGATGGCATCTTCCTTTTCAGTCCTGCTCTCCTCGGCAAATTGTTTGAAGTCTTCAAGTTTTTTTTCCATGTACCAGTAAAGAGCTGTTTCGGCAAAGGGTTTGGGGATAAGCGGCGAATGGTAGGAAATTTTTAGCATGAGATGGTTTTCCCTGACAAGCTCTTCTCTGGTTATACCGCTCTTTTCAATTGCTGAATTTTTAGTCTCGTCGCTGATTTTTCGCTTTTCCTCATGTGTGAATTTGCGACTTTCGCTTCTCACGTTTTCCTCGTATATTTCCTTCTGGAGCAGTTCGTGGAAAAGCGCATATTTCAACATGGTTTCGCTGGCTTCTTTCACGTACGTGGTGTTGAGGGTTATTATGGAATACCATGAACCGAGGTAATAGCGCCTGTTCATAGCAACCGCATAATCAAGCACTCCCGGATACGGGGCAAAGATGCTTTGCGAGAACACCACAGCGTCGGTTGAAAGCAGCAGAATGTTGTGAGGCACTATTTTTTTAGCAGGTTCAAGACCATCAGTCCCGAAAACGCATTCGGGGTTTTCCAGATACTGCTCGCTGCGGGAGATTATGCTCCTTATTTCATCGGGCTTCAACTGGTTTACTGTAAAAGCTATATCCTTTGCAGCGGAGCTTATCCACAGCGTGTATTCTTCTTCGAACTTTTCCTTGGAGAGGCTTTGCATGGATGATAAATCGCAAGAGCGGAATAAATAGTTAGCGGCAGAGAATTTTTCCATTCTTTGTCTCTCATGTTCCCTGGCTTTTTGAAAAGAATCAAGATTAATCATATATAGTAAAAGAACATTTTATTAAAAGGAGAAAATAAGGGTTTTCATTGCAATTTAACAATAGATATAGGAGGGTAAAATGGAAACTTTAGACGCAACAGGGACTGTACGCGGTGTGTTTTTCAGCCTGGGAACCACACCGGCAACCAGCGATCCCAAATTTGACTGCGCTTCTGCGGTCATCAGTCTTTTCAATCAGGCGAAGAAAACAGTACATGTTGCCATATATTCTTTGACAGAACCAAATATTGTTAATGCGATGATAGCTGCAAATAAGCGGGGCGTCAAAGTAGCTGTTGTGGCAGATAACACTGAGAGTAAAAATGCGAACATGGCGGCGATGATAAAGAAACTTATTCAGGCAGGTGTTGATGTCCGCCTCGCCGTTCGACAGACAGCCCTTATGCATAATAAAGTAGGCATCTTCGATAGCCAGACAATCTGCACTGGCAGCTTCAACTGGACGAACAATGCAGAGAAGAACAACGATGAGAACCTGTTGGTTGTAGATGGTCTGGATTTGGCGGCTGATTATGAGAAATACGTATTCCAGCGGATATTGCAAAATGAAACGCTTGTAAAAGCTAAATAATTTCAAACTCCTCAAAGGATTTCATGGGATATTTGCGTTAGGTAAAACTCACAGAATACTCCGTGCCCATCTCAGTGGTGGAACCTCGTCCGTGATTCCCTGACCACATGCTCTTTTTCAAGCTTGCTCCTAGTTTGCGCAAATACAGCCCTGATGCGCGCCTCATCGCACAACGCCTCGCCCTCAGCGCATTCCCCGTTTTCTTTGCATTCCTTCGCAAGGCGAAGGGCGCGTTCTTCAAAGTTTGGCAGCGTATCATTCAGCGTATGCTTCAGCCACTCATCGTCCTTGCTCAACACCCCCACAAACATAGATGGGAGAACATCTCTTTCTATGGATTCAAGCCTTTTCCTGACGCTTACTGTTCCCATCAAAACTATGTTAATTTTAGTATGATATAGCTTTATTGGTAGTCCCGAAATCTTTGACTTTATAAACCATCCATTTGGCATGGGAAAACGAAATAAAGTTGTAAAATTAACAGATAAAAAGATCAATTACATCATTCGGGCCAGTTCAGAACTTCCAGTATCAGATGATACTCTACAGTATTTTAATTTAACCGAAATTATTATATAGTAGTAAGTGATATCATGATAATTATAATAATAAGGGCAATCTGAATATGAATGGGTGCAAAGAACGCAAGTGTCCATGCAGAGTGTGGGTGAATTGCCTCTACTATATCGACATGAAAAGACAGGCTTTGAGGCTGAAGAAGAAAGAATACGACTTCCAGAAGTGGTATATGGATAACTTCCGCGGCGAAATAGAGATGGTTGACGCGATTGTAAACGGATGATTAGGGTTCCCTGCCGATATCAGATTTCTACTCTCTCAATGCTCTGATGCATTTCCCTGTAGCGCTTTTTCTTATCTTTTAATTTTTCAAAAGCCTCCTCGTACATCTGTGGTATTATTTCAGGAGTCATCTTAAGCTGGTACTTATCTATCAGGGCACGAAATTCATATTCACAGTTTGCACATAAGTGGATAATTCGGTTACTGTTTGAATCCAGTTTCTCTGGGAGAAGGAGATTCTGATGAATAGAGGCATTGCTTATGTATCCGCAAATCTCGCATTCCACGTACGGCTTGTCAAGTGTATCCAGCTTCAGCCATTTCTCGATGTAGTTATCGATATATTTTTTATTCTTTATCCCGGCTGCAAACCTGGCTTTATCGTTGCGGCTTTGCAAGTATTATCAAGTCCGGTCTTGGTTTTTCAAAACTGGCAAGCTCGTTCCTGCACCTGCTGCATAGTTCTCGAGCCGTAAATGCCACTACCTCGAAAGATCCTGGCAAGGTACGGGCATAGATTAAATGAGGCTTCAAGCCAAGGTTTTTGCTTATTTCCGATAGAACACCCACAAACTGTTCCTGATAAACTTCTATGTCCTCGGTCTGCAATCCCCTCACATCCGCGAGCATGCCGATGCATCCGCATGCGGTTCCAAACACTTTTAATTCTGCAACATAAACAGGTGCCCCTTTGAATTTCCTTATGGTACTTTCAAGTTTTCCACGGCTCTCTGGAATTTTTTCTACGAAATCGCGCATTTTGTTTGTACCTCTCTTAAAGGCAGGGTCTTTCTTTGCATATCCTTGAATTCATAAACCCTTATAATTCTTTCAGCAGTAGCTTTACAGAACCCGCACTTATGACAAAATTTTTTGCAATTCATCCATTGTTTTATTGCGCCCTCTAATTCCTTGTTTGGAATATAGAACATATCGCGCAGCTCACTTGGGCAATCCAGCAGGTCCATTAGATTTCCATCGTACGACCGATTTGAATACGCTTTCATGACATCTATTATCCAGCGTATGGTGTTGGCTCGGCCTGACATCTTGAAGCAATCTATACCCAGAGCCTCGTATGCCCCAAGGTCTTCCGGTCTTATCCAGGGAGATTTTATAACCAGTTCCGGATACCTGACTCTGAATGACATGCACTTTTCATAATAGTAGTCGCTAAAAATATTGGGCTTGTTCCCGACCCCGGTCATGTGGGAGAATAGATTGAAGTGGGAATACCTGAACGGGCATTTATATAAGCAGGCTTCATTCACCAGCAGCCTTAGCTCACAGTCCACAACATCCTTTATGGCTTCCATGATCTCGAAGTCTCGATTTATATTGGTGTCCAGTGTTATGGCATCCGCACCAAGTTCCTTGAAAAACCTTGCTCTTTCAGGCGAATCCACATGTGAAATGGTGGACACCACAACCTTCATATCCGGGAATTCCTTGGCTAGCAATTCTATCAAGTAGGGTTCTGCAACTGTCACCGAATCCACCCCCATATCGTTCAGTTTTCCAAAGTACCATTTGAACATGTTATATCCCTGCGAGGTGAGATGCTGACCGCCCATGCAGGAAGGATTCATGACAATCCCCATTTCCAATTTTTTATCATGGAGGTATTGGGTTTGCTGTTCTATTTCATCCAGCAATGGTGCATGTAAGGTAATTCTTCCACTCCCCAGTACTTCCGGGGTGCCTGCCATATAAACTTCATACGCTTCCTTGGTTGCTTCCCCGCATATTTCTTTTAGTGCTAAAAAATGCCCAGGATGCGGTATCACCAATTTCATTTTGTCACTACTTTCTTAATTGTTCACTTTGATTGATTGCAAATTTTCAAGCTCTTTTTCTCATGGAGCATCATATAGCTTCCCATACCGCTTACAATAGGTTTATTAGAATCTCTCACATTTCATAAAAGCATGGAAATTCTCGCAGACATAGGAGGACGCCCCGGGCTTGACTGCAGGGGTTTTTGCAGGTATTGCTATTTCAAAGGAGTAAAGGAAGTCCCTGCCTTTGGTTGCAAGCACTGCCTTCCCTTCCAGAAAGGCTGTAATTACTGCACCAAAAACGTAAAAGAAGGCTATTTTGGTTTTAAACCGTTGTCCATGGTGGCACAGGAAATCCAGCAGGCGGTTTTTTTCAACAAAAATGTCTCAAAATTCAATGTAAGCGGGGGAGGGGATGTGAGCTGCTATCCCGAGCTTAAATCGCTTGTGAAGTTTCTCTCGCAGTATAAAAAACCCATACACCTCGGCTACACAAGCGGAAAAGGGCTGAATAAAGAAGACGCCCTGTTCTTCATCAATCACGGGGTAAGTGAAGTAACATTTACGGTTTTTGCAACCGACCCTGAACTTCGTCAAAAATACATGAACGACAGGACACCTTTGGATTCGCTTGAAGCGCTTCGCATCCTTGCAGAAAAATGCGATGTTTATGCTGCTGCTGTGCTTATTCCAGGCGTGAATGACGGCGAAGTTCTTTTAAAAACATGCGCCGACCTTGAGGAAATGGGCGTGAAAGGTCTCATTCTGATGCGTTTTGCCAATGCACGCGAGCAGGGCTTGATCCTAAATAATGCGCCTTTGATTGAAGGCATTGTGCCTCATACCCTTTCTGATTTCAAGTCAATCGTTGATGACATGAAAAAGAGATTCAGGTTCCGGGTCACGGGTACGCCGTTATACGACCCCGAGATCGGTTCGCCGTTCGCTATAAGAAATGATAGCGATGCGCTTTCGAAATTGCCAAAAATAACGAAAGAAGCCACTATTATAACAGGTGAAGTTGCGGCGCCGCTGTTGAAAGAGATTTTCGATAAGCTGGGAGGGCTGGTAAATGTCATCCCTGTAAAAAAGGACGTGGGATGCCTGATTACCATCGAAGACATAAAAGCCCTGGATATAAGTCAGATAAAAGAAACGGTTTTCTTCCCCGGCAGGGCGTTCGTTCATGACACTGAAATCAAGAAAATACTATCAAGTGACGGGATAGAGAGGCTGGTGAGAAGAGGTCCTGATATGCTCACCGCGGATGGGGAAATGAGCATTTCGATGGCGAAAGACGAGGTTCTCGCAAGAGAAATAGAGGCTTTCACCGAATTAATCCAGATGATTAATGTACTTGGAACCAGACCGAAATTTTAGCCTTGATACGTTTCTTTCTCTTCTGGCATGCCGCATACCTTGCATTCATCTTTCAGTTCAGAATCCATCGCTCTTGTGCCCTCGGCAAGCGCTGCATTGTTGGATAATGAACCTGCTATGAGTATGGCATCAAATATTTCTTCTTTTGTCGCTCCCATGCGCTGGGCTACACGGATGTGCAGCTTGAGGCAGTGCTCGCATCGAAGCGCTGCTGATACGCCTATGGAGATTAACTCTATCGTTTTCGCATCGAGGCGCTTGAATTCCCGGATTATCTGATTTTCGTAAAGAACCTTCGCAATGAGCAGTTCAGGAGATTGCTTCATAAAATTAAGAATATATGGGATTTCACCGTAGGCTTTTTCAACCTCTTTCAATAATTCCTCGGCTGCTTCCTCGGGTTCTTTCTTTAAAATCCGCTCAAGCTTGCGTAGTTCCATATTTCTAATAAAGCAGTTGCATTTCTATACTAAATAAACATTTTGTATTTATTCTACCGCATCCGGCAGCAATCGCTTTCCTATAACATATATCTCAGCGCTCTGCTTTCTCGAAGCCTCTGGCGAAAAAGCCTGGACTTTCACGAAATGCCGGCGCACCTTATCGAGGAAATCAGGAAACATATCCCCTTGGAACACCTTTACAACAAATCTTCCTCCTGGTTTCAGGAGCTTCCTTGCACACTCAAGCGCTGAGGTTGCAAGGTCGATGGAGCGGGCGTGGTCATAGCTCCAGTTCCCCGAAAGATTGGGAGCGGCATCGCATATCACCACATCCGCCTCCTTTTTAATCAGCTCTTTGATTCTTTCCACGGTGCTGTCAAGACGTATATCCCCTTTTATCGTACCAACGCCCTCGATTCCCTCGATGGGCAGCATATCCACACCCACCACTTTCCCGCCTGAGAGTTCCTTGGCGACCTGGAGCCATCCCCCTGGAGCAGCGCCGAGGTCGACAACAGTATCCCTCTTTTTGATAACATTAAACCTCTGGTTTATCTGTTTGAGTTTAAAAGCGGCACGGGAGCGGTATCCCTCATCCTTGGCTTTTCTGTAAAAATAATCCCTTCTATCACGAGGCATCCTTGTAACCTACATACGCCCACTGGTCATAAATGCCTTTTTCATCGGTATTATCAACCTTCATCCCTGTGATATGGTTTTCCTCAAGTGCGTTTCCAAGAACCTCTATCTCTTCCTTTTTATTTACTGTTAGCATTATCATACCCCCGGGTTTCAGGACTTTAACTGCCTCAGCCATCATTTTTTCCCATATATTCCTGTTAAAAGGATATATCGTACCCAGCATGAAACCAACTATGGTGTCAAATGCATTGTCCTGAAAAAATTCAGAAAGCCGGGTAGCATCAAGTACTATCGTCCTTTTCGGGTCCAGCACATTATGCTCAAGTCCCTGGCATATCTGGCATTTATCGTAGTCTATTGTTATGGGGTCGTAGCCCGATTCGCGAAGCGGCAGCGTGGACATGCCGTTGCCGCAGCATATTTCAAGCAGCTCTCCCCTGAGTTCATATTTATCCAGTAATGCTTTCAATTTGACATTCCGGCTTTCTATATACACCATCTCATACGGTTCCTTGGATATGTGGCAATTCTCGCATAACTGCCTGTTTACCAGTGATAAGGAATAATATTCAATTATTGCTTCGTTAAATTCCTTGCGGGTGGTATTGTATACCTTATTTAACTCTAAATCCTTTGCAATGCTGGAAAATCTCCTGCTGCTTTCATTCGGCACAGGTCTTGAGGATATGAGGTTCGTGAAAATAGCCCGAAACTCTACCGATTCGTCAGTTTCAGGATTGAAAACAACCAATCCGGTTATCTCGCCTTTTTCATCCTTTATCCCATCTATGTCTTCATTCGGTTCTTTCTGGATATTCTCTAAATACTGCAGCGACAATGTGTTGTTTTTTAATGATGCGAAGCTTTCTTCAACAAAATAAATGTTGTCATGTGCCTCAAGCCCTAAAATATCGTGAATAAGCATATCGAATCTACATTATTTTTTAACGTATAGGAATTTATAAACGCATTTTCTTATCCCGCTATTGAATAGATAAGTTGATTTCATATTATTTTATTCTGGATTATCAATCCCGGTCAGATAATTAACCACTGAGGACACAGAGAGCACAGAGAGTTGTTATTTTTTTCTCTGTGTCCTCTGTGCTCTCTGTGGTTTTTTAATATAAACTGCAGATGAGGCGCGACTTGGGTTAATCGCCTTCATCGGGTTCATCATCGCGATAGCTTGAATCGCCCACCATTGCTGCGCTGATAGAATCTATGCCGTCGAGCCATTCAGCCACAAGCCCTTCAGGCACGGCATCGAGCTCTTTTTCTTTGAGCTTTTTCCCGGCAAGGATATTTGCGCCAATCTCTGCAATATTGCCCAGCGCTGCACCCATATTGTCCTCTTTTTCCGCTTCGACCGCGCCCTTTATCAGCTTGCCGAAGGATTTTGTTTCTTCAAATGCCTTCTCTACATAACATTCACATGATGCAAAAACGCCCATCAATGATAACTGCACAGATTCGATCATCATGTCGGTATCTTCACTTATGGGTTCGACTTTTTGGAGGACTATTCCTTTGATTTCCGAAAGATATTGCAGCGCCTCCTCCCGCGATATCAGGTTCTTATCGTATTTTGCTATTATTTTCAGGCATGCAAGAACCACATCATCCTCCATATTAACAAAAACTGCACCTTTTTTCTCATCCTCGATCTTAAAACCGCTTTCTTTTACCTTGCCTATCCAGTTATGCCACCGCTCCTCGGTATAGAACGGCATTATATGTTTTTGTTCCTGCATGATTTCTCCATTTATCCTTGCTTTACTTTAATTTTTGGTTAAACCAACTAATTTCCTTACCTTTCCAATTAATTCATTTTTCCCAAAGGGTTTTGTTATATAATCGTCAGCCTTTAAAACGTGCAGTCCAAGCAATCTATCTATATTCTGTGCCTTGGCTGTCAGAATCGCAATGGGTATCCTTGAATTTTTTTCCCTGATTTTCCTGAATACATCCCATCCGTCCATGTCAGGCATCATAATGTCGAGAAGCACCAGATCAGGTCTTATTTTATCAATTTGAGCCAGGGCTTCCGTTCCGCTTGTGGCAAGAATTGTCTCAAAACCCCCGCTCTCAAGGACTAATTTAACAAGCTCAAGCGCATCAGGTTCATCGTCCACTACAAGCACTTTTTTGATATCGTTATTCATTGTTCCACCGTTTTTGGTAATAAAATATGAAATGTACTTCCCCTATTTTTACTTTCCGCCCAGATTTTCCCGCCATGTGCCTCTACGATATTTTTTGAAATCCATAAACCCAGCCCGATGCCTCCAAATTTTCGCGAGTTTGATGAATCCAGCTGATAGAATCTGTCAAATATCCGCTCCAGCTTGTCTTCTGGAATCCCAATGCCTGTATCGCTGAACTTTAAATGTACGTTTTCAGCTTCTTGCGTTGCTGTTATTCTTATCTCACCTGCTATTGTGAATTTGATAGCGTTATCTACTATATTTGAAAATACCTGCAATAACCTGTCTCTGTCGCCTCTGATAATCAGGTGATCCGGAATATCGATACTTATGGGAAGGTTCTTACTTTTGGCGATATTTTTCGTATCTTCTACAACCGAGGAAACAAGTTCATTAATTTCCACCATCTGCCAGTCGAGTTGAAAATTCATGGATTCGATAAGTGTTGTGTCGAGAAGCGCTCTGATCAATCTGGATAGCCGTTTTGAGTTTCGTAGAATTATTTCTGCTTTATGCCGCTGTTCCTGCGTTAAATTTTCTTCAAGCATCAGCTCTGTAAATCCTATAACTGACGTAAGCGGTGTCCTGAGTTCGTGAGATACATTCGAGAGAAAACTATCTTTCATCTTATAAAGTTCCTTAAGCTTTGAATAGGTTAATTTTAGTTCCACATAAGAATCCCTAAGTTCCTCTTCAAGTTTTTTCTGGTCGGAAACATCCTTGATAACGGTGATGATCTTTTCTACATTGCCGTTCTTGTCCTTGATTGGAATTTTGCTTGTACTGGTGTAAATTTCTTCATCATAGTATCCGGTTTTTTCCTCGCTCAGGAAAGTTTCTCCAGTTTTCAGGACATAATCGTATTCTTTATCAATGTGTTTCTCTTTAAGGACTGGAAATGCCTCAAACAGGTTTTTATTTATTATCTGCTCCTTTTTGAACCTGCCCCTGCCAAGTTTAATTAATTCATCATTAGCAGCAAGGATATTCATGTCTTTATCCACGACGTGGATAGCCAGATTAACATTGTTCAGTATCTCTTCGTTGAACTCATTCAAATATTTTATATTATTGTAAAACGAGATATTTTCTTCCTCAAGCATTTTTTGCTGCGTTATATCCCTGGTTACTAAAATTATGTTTTCTGCTCCTTTTTTATCCCGGAAAAAAGAAGGATTTATTTCCAGTATTTTTCTGTTCCCATTGGCTTTTATCTCATGTATGAACCTGGATGGATTCTCGATTTGCAGTAAATTATCTATAGGGCATTCTTTGCGGTTTTGCGAGCCAAAAATTATTTCATGGCAGCTCCTGCCCAATACATCTTCTTCCTTCAAGCCCATTAACCTTAAAAATGATTTATTAATTTTAATAATTTCATGATTGATATTCATAACAACAATACCATCTTCAATGCTGTTAAACAGCGTTTCAAGGTATTTCTGTGCCATCTCTGTTTCTTCTTTTGATGCGACTAAATCCCTGATTTTTTGATCCAGACTCGAAGCCATTTCATTAAATGTTCTGGCAAGTTCACCCAGCTCGCCGCCAGTTCCTATATCTATCTTCTGGTCGAGGATACCTTTATTTATCCTGTTTGCACCTTCAGTAAGCCTCATGATAGGTTCTGTTAACCTTCTCCCGATGAAATATGCAAATAACCCTCCCAGAACTATCGCTGTTGCAGCCAGTAGCAGCAGCTTTTGCGAAGCTTCACGAATCTGTGCCCTTATTCCGTTTTCGGATAAGCCCACATGAACGTAACCTATATTAGAGAGCGATGCATCAAATTCATGTATAATCCCTTTGTCGGTTTCAAATACATCTTCTCTCTTAACATTCGAAGGTTTACTCTGATTTTGAAGTGCTTTTGGAAAACCTCCCTCAAACGTATGCACAAGCACTATTCCCTGAGAATCTGTCACAAAAATATACTCTATGTCAGGAAAACTATTCCTTGAATCCTCAACCGCCTTTCTGACTCCTGTTAAATCATTTACAAGCAATGGGTTTGTAACCTCCATTGCCAGGTGGTTTGCTATTAAAAAGCCTTTTTCGCGAAAATCCCCTTCAATGATGCCGGTTTGAATATCCTGAATGACCAGATAAGACCCTGTTATTATTAAAAATATTATAACTAATGTCGAAATAATAATCCTGTATCTGAAACTCATTTGACTTTCCTCATATCTCTGGTGTTCCATTAGGAAGGAAAGCAATATACATTTTTCGTTTACATTATCCCCTGACTATTTCTCTGATTAACCATCCCCAGTATTTTATCGAGGCAATTATGCCAAGAGTTAATCCAAACGCAAAAAAAATATATGCAATCAAAATCAAATTTCCAAAACCTGCCAGTGATACAGTTTTTATAAGGGAACCTAAAAAAGTAAAAACCATGCCTGCATAATAAATATAATAATATTTTTCCGTTCCCATAACATCACCCAATCGTTTACTAAGAACACTCAAAAAATAAAGTATCAATGTAAACAAAAGAAATGATATGGAATCGATTGATTCGATATAAAAGTTCATTTTTTTACACCAACCATAATTCTATACAAGGAAAAACTTGCAATAAAAGAAGTGGCAGAGCCCAGGAATTCTATGGATTCGGACAAAAATGTATTATATGAAAATATGTGAACTGCTGCAGCCAGCAGTACTATTACCGGAACAGTAAAGAAATAATAAAAAGTCCTTACACCAAATTTCTTTTGATAAAAATTAGCTATTGCTGCTATACATATCATTATAACACCTGCAGCAGTCCAGGAATATATCTCAATAATTTTCTGGAGAAAAATCAAATCTACCATAAAGTTATTTTTTAAAAGCTTCTACGAAAGCTTCAGAGGGGGTCTTCGTCGGACTGCCCGACAAAATACCTGAATACCCGCTGAACGGCAGTCTGACTTCAACACCTTTTTCACTGATACTAATTTCCCTGATCTCCTTATCATGATTGCTGCCTCTCATTTTAAGTACAGATATAGCCTTTCGCATTTCGCTTTTTATCTCCACATACCGCAGTAAAATAACAGCGTCCATCATCGAGGAAATACCCGTACCGGTTATCTGCGTTGCCCCGGTCAGGTTTGAAGTCTCGTTTGTGTAGATTGCTGTAGTATTTTTATTTTTTAAATAATTCACCATATCCTCCATAAACTCAGGTAATGACGTATACTGCGGCAGCATCCGTTGAAGGCAGGCTGTTCCGTCAAACAGCAAACGTTTGGCTTTAATTTCTTCAATTGTTTCTTTTACTTGAGTCGCCAGTTCCTGGGCATCAAATCCGAGTGATGATATTATTCTCAACATGTTCTTATCTTCAAACTCATTTAAATTCCAGCCAAACATCTTCGAATTTTCACGTATCTGGATTGCATCTTCTTCAAAAGATACTATCACACCAGGTTCTTTTTTCAACAAACCATCCAGAATGAATTGCGTCCCGATTATAGTCTTACCTGTTCCGCTGCTGCCTGAAAGCAGTATAGCCGAACCTCCAATGAAACCTCCATCTGTCATCTTATCCAATCCCTTTATTCCTGTGGATATCCGCTCTTTTAATACTGACCCTCTTACGCTCACAGGTAATCTTGGAAATATCACGAATCCATCATTAGTTATCTTGCAGGAATGTTTGCCTCCCTGAAAATCCGTTCCCCTCATTTTGAGAACATTAAGGTAACGTATGTTCTGCCTGTAAGAAGGTTCACTGCTTAGGCAAATAATACCGTCCACGAGATAGCTCAGCGTACTTTTAATAAGCTCATTTTCAGTAAATTCACCCGTTAATAAAACAAGAGAATTCCATCCCTTCATGCTCGAAAAAAAATCATAATAGAACTGGCGCTGAGACCCTTCATCCAGCCCATAGGCAAACACATTCACGGGGTCGATTACGATCCTGTCGGGCTTGATTGTTTCTATGTTCCTTTCCATTTCCTGTATGATACCGAAAGAGCCTTTATGGATGATTTCGATATCAATGGGCACATATTTTACATTACCCTTTCCCATCAATGAAATATTATAGAAGGAGAATCTGGACATGAAATTATTGATCATGGCTATTGGTTCAGAAAGTGCTGTGATATACATGCAAATCTCTTCATTTTTTGCTGCATTGAACAGTGATTGCAGTGTAAAAGTGGTTTTACCCGTGCCTGCAGCGCCTGCTATCAATACAATCGAGGGACGAAGGTACCCCCCTTCCAGCACAGAATCAAGACCGCTTACGCCTGTGGGAACCTGCTTCATATAACCACCCGTGAAACTCTTGTAATCAGCCCAGAACCTGCTTTATCTTCTCTGATGCCTTTGCCATCTCTATCAGAACTAATCCAAGACCCGCATCCGGTCGGGTCATAACCAACAGCAACGCTTTTCCGCCTGCTCCTGTTCCTAATATTTTTCCGTGTTTGGATTCCACGATTATCCTGTCTGGAATCCCTTTGCCAAGCTCTGTTGTTGCGGTTTCTGCAGCTCCTATCATTGTAGCCGACATTGCTACAAATGTCTCAGCATGCTGTTTTTTAGGTATGGTTGAACAAATAAGCAAACCGTCTCTGCTTGCTATTGCCGATGCTTCGACACCCCCTATGTTATTAATGTCATTTAGGATTTTTTCAAGCATTTCGGTTGTAGTCATAATACTCCCGTATTTAATACCATCCTCATTAGATATATATTTTCTTATATATTATGATTAGTATGATAAGCATTATCATAAATCTATTATTCCTATTCAATATATATAGCAGGTCTCATAGGGGCTGCCAGGCGGCTTTTCACCTGCGGATCGTATCCTGGTGCGTCGGCGTTGTATATCTCTATATCACAGTCCACCGCATGGCTCAAGAAATCCAGGGCTTCATTTAAAGCAATAGCTTCATCGAAATCCACTTCGATCAAGGAATTCATAAATTCATTATCCATGCCCTGGATGTCGGTGATTACTTTCTGTGCATATTTTGGAATTTCTTTCCCATATAAACGCATCTCAGGGTCGTTCATAAGCGAATTCATCAGCGTCTTCATATCAAGAACATTTTCTTTTTTCATTATTAAAGCTTTCTTCAGCACTGTCTTTTTCCACGAGGCTGAGGTATAGAGAATTATCCTTTTAGGCTTTATTTTAATAAGCCTGAGTATTTCTTCTATGTCCCGAAGTGTATTGCTCGTTATTTCTTCCGCAAGTTCTGCGCCTCTATCAATAAGTGACTGGTCGGCTTCAGGGTATTGGGCTGACGAGATTAAATTCCCGCCCAGATTTTCCTGGATCTCATCGCATATATGCGGAGTAAAAGGCGCCATTAACCGAACCCAGGTACTCAGAACCTGCTTTCGAGCAGCACTGCCTCCGCGGCGCTCATACCATTTCATATCGTTCATCAGAAGATAGAAAGCATTTTGAACCGCTCTTCGTGTTTGTATTTTATCCAGTGCATCCCTTGTTTCCCGTACCCTGTACTGCAATCTGCTCAGCATCCATCTGTCAATGAACTTTAATTCCTCATCATCTTGTTTATTCAGGATATCATAAGCTATTTTATAGAATCTTTCAACCTGCTTTCTGGTGGATTCCACATCCGCAGCTCTCCAGTCGGCATCCTGGACATGCTCAGCCGTGCTCAGAATATAAAGGCGGGTAATATCAGCCCCGTACTCCTTTACTGCAGATTTCAACGTGAGTAGAGGTCCCTTGGATTTACTCATTTTCTCACCTTCAAGGGAGACGAAACCGTTAATGGCTAAAGCGCGGGGCCAGCAAACTTCCGGGAATATGGCAACATGGTGGAAAAGGAAAAACAGGAGATGGTTGGGTATAAGGTCCTTGCCTGAGGAGCGCAGGTCAACCGGATACCAGTACAGGAAATCGCTTCGAACCTTGTTGATAACATCAATGTCTATCCCTGTCTTTGCTGCTGCAGATTCAGGTGTGCCCTCTCCGAGCAGGCAATAGTTGAAAAAATCTTCCTTTAATTGTTCAGGCTGGATTTTATCAAGGTATTTTGCAATGATGTAATAGCACATGTAGATTGTGGAATCAGCGAGGGATTCTATCATCCATTCCTTATCCCAGGGGAGTCTCGTTCCCAGCCCTTTTCGCCTTGCGCAGGCTTTGTCTTTCAGCCAGTCAATTTTGTTTTCAAAATCCACCCTCATTTCAGGCGGGATTATCTGCATGTTGCCAAGGCACCTGTAAACACCTTCCTTCCAGGAGGATTCCGAATAATTTAAAAACCACTGGTTCTCAACCATTTTTATCACGCATGTAGCACCGCACCTGCATATCACTGGCTGTTCGCTGAATTCATAGAAGATTTCAGCAATTCCCGCAGCTACAAGGTCGCGTGTCAGGACGTCTTTGATCTTGGAAACCGCCATGCCTGCATATTTCCCTGTGGTTTCTGCAAGCGTTCCACCGTGAAACTCACGCCTGTATACAAGCTTCGTGGCTTCCTCTGCCTTGGGGTCGTTCTGATCTTTCACCTTCAATTCAGAAACCGCATCCACTGCAGGGTATTTCCCGTATTCAGGCACTTTTATCAAAGAAATAAACGGTATTGAGGAAACATCCTCGCTGATGCCGTATTTTGTTAGCTCCGCGCCCCGCAAATCCCGCAGGGCAAGGTAATCGTAGGGCGCATGAGCCGGGACGCTCATCACGATTCCACTTCCGTTTTCAGGACTTACAAAAGAGGCAGGCAGTATCAAAACAAGAGAATCTGTCACCGGATTTTTAACTTTTTTTCCTATCAGTTCATCGCCATTGACATCTTCTTGGAATTCCACTTTTTTATCTGTGAACTTGAGCTTTTCATAGGCTTCTTTACTGACTATCCATGTTTCGCCATTTACTTTTATTCTTACATGAATATTTTTGGGATTCACCCAGAGGTTCGTAACCCCGAATACAGTTTCGGGTCGAAGCGTGGCACAGGGAAGAACAACGCTTCCAAGTTTAAATTTTATCAGGGTATAATCAATTATTGTGGCATCTTCCCCTTTCAGGATGTCATGGTCTTCAACCGGATTTTCATCGTTCGGGCACCATCTCACAGGATGCGCACCTTTAACTACCTTGTTTTTTTCACGGAGAAGATTGAACTGCCATGTGATGAATTTCTGGTAATGCGGGTCTGTGGTTGTGAACTTTCTTCTCCAGTCAAGGGAAAACCCGATGCTTTTCATTGCGGCTTCTGCTTCCTTGCTGAAGTATTCCACGATTTGCTCCGGGCTCTGGATGGTATCCAGGACTTCGAGGGGTATTTCATGAAGCTTATTATAGACCCTTATGGTCTCAGGGTCTTTTTTTTGAATCTGTTCAGCCAGACCAACGATCGGCGTACCTGTGGCATGAAAACCCATCGGAAATAAGACATTGTACCCAAGCATTCTCTTATACCGCGCGATTACATCCCCGATGGTGAAAGTCCTTGTATGACCTGCATGAAGGTTGCCGTTCAGGTAAGGGTATGGGATGGTGATGAAGAACTTTTTCCGCTCATCTGGCTCTGCCTCGTATATTCTTGACTCAGCCCACCTGAGCTGCCATTTTTCCTCGGTTTCATGCGGGTTGTACCTTTCTTTCATCCGCCTGTTGCACAACTTATTAGTAAAAAGCTTTAACGGTCTAACTTGAATTTATAAACCACGACGTCCCCGTATTCGAATACCTTTTCAAACTTCTCGGGATGCGACTCAAATAATCTCGGGCTGCTGTATTTTTTCGCTTCTGCCTCGCCAAAATAGATATAGGATACATTGTATTTTCGCAAAAGCGAACTAACCTCATCAGGATTAAGAGAAGTGTACATCGTGTTAACATCTGACCATCGGGCGTCTATTTCCTGCCTGTGTGGATCTCTCCATTCAAGCTCATCCCAGTACCACCCAATCACTGTCGGGAGCCCTGTAAACGCAGTGATGTAAGTATTCCATTTATACAATTCCCCGGGTGCCTGCAAAACCACAGGCTGACCTGTTATATTCCTGAACCACAATATTGTCATATACTCCTGCGGATGCTGTTTTTGGACATAAGTCTCGCCGTCGAGATTAGGTTCGCCATTGAAGCCGCCGGATTTTCCTATCGTTGCAAACACCGGATATACGGAAACCATCAGAATCAGTAGTACTGCTACAACACCCCATGTCTTTTTCCGGGAAAAAGAATCCCTGAACTGGAATACTATGGCGCCTGCAGAAACACCCCATAGAACCCAGTTCATCACATACAATTTGAATACCGTATTCATACGGAAATAGGAGGGCAATGCATTTCCGAGCGCATCCTGGATATAAAACAACTCGCAAAATAAAGATATAAGAATACCTGTTATAATCAGGATTAGCACAAAAGCATGGTCTCTATTCTGTTCCTTTATTATTGATACGATGGACAGAATAAGCATCGGGATAAGTAAAATAAGCAATTCAAATTTTAGTAATACAGCGAGTACAGAAAGCAAAATCAGAGTTATTATAAAATACACGGATTTTAAGCCGGATTTTTTGGATTTTGATATAACAAACCTGTATATCAGGTAAAGGAATAATCCATAAATAGCAATATAAAATATCAGCGATGTTCTCCCCGAAGTTATGATGGAAACCGTTCTGTCAAGTCTATAGGAATTATGGTATGGAAGATACAATAGATAACTGAAGGCTGAGACTGCACATATTGCAAAAATTGGTTTTGAGAACTTCTTTTTTAATACTGAAAAAGTGGAATCTATAAAAAAACGAAAAGCTAAGACAATAATTGCAAGAAACAGGTAAACCGGGTAATCCCATGTATTCAGAGGATACAGGAAACCTATGGAAAGTCCAAGAATAAAAATGGAACCCCAGCTCTGCGCCGTGGATTTCATGATATTCAACAAAAGAAGTATAATAAGAAGCTGGAAAGTAATCGATATCATATGGGCATGGACATCACCCTGAAGAAAGCTAAAAAATGGAAATTCATTGATGGTATTCGGTATCACTCTCGAACTCGTCCAGTAATCAAATGATAGAATGTGGTTTACGACGTCTCCTTTCCACAGGATATCAAGCAATTGTAAAAAACCCACAAGGTTTCCTGCTATCGTTACAAAAAAAGCAGTGATAATACCGTACTTTATTCTTCCGGTGAGGTTATATCCAATACCCAGGGCTGTGGTAGCGGAGAGCGCAAAAAATGAAGAAGTGGCGAGGTTAAATGCCTCTGATGGTAAAATTGTGGAGATTTTTATCAGATTCGCTACAATCAGGTATCCAAAATAATAATACTGGATCACTGCCCCGGACATCCAGGGGTCAAGAGGCGGAAATTGCGCAGTTCGCAGAAGACTGTTTATGAATGTCATATCCATAAATTTCTCACCGCCTGTCCAGTAAATATCGGGGCTGTATGCGCGGATTATCGCAAAAGCCACAAATGCTCCTGCAAACAAGAGTTCAAATTCGATTAAATACTTTTTATCAACCTGTGGTTTTCCCTTTAAAATGCAGATTATAAATGAACATGCCCCGATAACCGCCAGAGAAACCAAAACTGAAAAATAAGAGTATCCGGAAAACATTGAAATAATCCAGCTAATATACGTCAGGAGCAATAATCCGAGCGGCTTTGAAATGGAGTATCCGTGGTCCTTCAAATTTCGGGCAACTTGCGAAGCGATAGGAAAGGCTGCCAAACCTACTATTTCTAAAACCAGCCACCAGATTAAGATATCAAACAGGTTTAATCCCATAAGGCTTAACACCAAAGGCATTTAATCCTTTTTCAGATATATAACAAACATGGTATCAATGGATTACTGACAATTAACTGACAAACTAATATCCTGTACCAAAACGAGCCTCAGATTTCTTTCCCTGTGACCCCATCTATTTTCAGGCTTCTATTTTCCAGGTTTACAAACCATATGGGGTAATAAAAAACCTCAAATTTTGTTATGTCAGCTTCATCCTCCAGACCCTTGATTATTTTTCGCAAATCATCCTCTCTAAGCGCCTGTTTATTTGTTCTTCCGGAAATTTGCCGTATCTCAGGGCGGCTTAAAGACAGTTTTAAATCCGGGGGTTCAAAGTTGATAAGAAAAGAATATAATTTTAAATTTCCTTCTTTTGAAAAAGTTACCATCTTTCTATCCTGTAGATGGTGTACGATAGTTCTAATTGTCGTCTCGGACAGTTTGGTTTTAAGTTCAAGATCTCCGATTGTAATTTTTTTAGTTCTATAAATTTCCAACAGAATCCTGATCTCGTTTTCATTCAAACCGATTAATTTAGAAATACCTGTTGAGTATTTTAATCCATGTTTAATATCCACAAATTCGCCGCTTGCAGAATCTACTATAAGTGAATGCGATGTAAGACTCTTCGTGATAAATCCTTCCTGAGCATTTATTTCAACCCAGACAAGTGGATGATAGATAAGCTCGATAGATTTTACATGCTCCTTTTCCCCAGACAACCAATGTTTTTTCCTTCTTTTGCCATCAACGATAGCTTCTATCTGCTCTTTTGGGATTTTCGCCTTAACTCCCCTTATTTTTCTCTCGCCAGACTCATAAGCCTCTTTTACTTTCTCCGTCTCCTCCGCTATCCCTGCAGAGCCCAAACTTGTTTTTAGTTCGGTAATTTTACCTGTCGCCTTTTGAATCAGTTTCGGGGTAAGCCCTTTGTGCTGTGTTATTCTCTGGACAGTCTGCATCCTGGTTTTTTCTTTCACCGCATTCCCCATCACAAAAAATTCGCCGGTGTTCAATTTAGGCAATAATTCCAGTTCTTTCCTGTCTGCAAAAAACAAATCTACCGCTTTTAAATCGTTTTCGGTTGTTAATTTCCCGATAAACTGGTTTCCGCATTGGGACAGGACATTCTTATTTACAAGCGATGGTCTTTGAGTCGCAACAAGCAAACCCAACCCCCGTTTTCTCCCTCTTTTTGAAATCTCCTCGATTTCTTTTAGAGAGTCCTTGCTTTGTGGAACAAACCTGTCCGCCTCCTCGATAATCAATAAATACGGCTGCTTTATCTGGCTTTCGATTTCATATAATTTACCTGCAAAATCAGAAACAACTTTTCTTTGATCCAGGACATCCGATACATCTAAAATTAAAGAGACGTTATTTGTTATTGACTTTGTTATGAGTTCATAGAAATCAATGTCTATTCTAACATCCGCTTCATCCCCGCCAACCCATAGCAGTTGAAACTTTTCTTTCAAAGAAAAATACTCTCCTTCTGTATCAACTATACAAAAAGCGATATTATTCTGCAGCAGTTGTTCGCAGAGTACTGCTATTAAGTAGCTTTTACCACTCCCGCTTTGACCTATTACGCACGTTCTTCCGGTAACAAATTCCTGTGCATCTATGAATACATCTTTTGTATCCATTTTTCCAGTAAGAAGCTGTATTTTGTCAGTCATAGAATCGTATGTGACGTTTTCTTAAATTTTAATAGCTATGTTGAGTGGGCTTCAGCAATACGGCAGTAGTGTATGACTATTTTCAATCCCATAAGAGTTCATACCATAACCTGAATATCGAAGACCCCATTCCGAAGACATCTTTTATTAGATTAACTTTAGTTGCGCCCCCGTGCTTCCATTCGACCGGGAACTCTTTTATCCTGTATCCTGCGCGCTGTGCCCTGACGAGTAATTCAGTATCCCAGAACCAGTGGGTATCTTTGACGGCATCCATAATCGCAAAAATGGAATCACGCTTGAAGGATTTGAACCCGCACTGGTGGTCGTATAGTTTTGAACCCAGCAAGAGACGTGTCAGAAAATTAAAACCTCTGCTTGCAAGTTCCCTCTTTAATGGTCTTTTAACATCACTTTCCGCAAGCAGCCGCGAGCCTGTAGCAAAATCATAACCATCGCGGATTGCCTGAACAAGCTCTTTTAAATGTTTCATATCCGTGGCAAGATCAACATCAATATAGCAAAGAATGTCTCCCTTTGATGCCCGCAACGCTCGGTTCATAGCGCCTCCCCTTCCCAGCCTTTCATCAGAATGCAGATGTACCACAAAGGGATATTTTTTCGCAAGTGCGGCGCAAATTCTGTCCGTGCCATCATGGCTTCCGTCCTCGGCGATTATGATTTCAAACGATGGTGTGATGTCACAAAGGGCTGCGGCAGTCCTTTCAACTGTGCTTTCTATACGTGGCGCTTCATTATAAGCCGGCAGGATTATCGAAACTTCCACTGTTTAAATGCCTCCTTATTTGAAATACAAAAAAGCATAATATGGAGGAATTAAGAATTTTATTTCATTCCATATACATTCTTTTTTCGCCTTTCGATGGTGTCTTTTAACCTCTCGCGGTCTGTAGAAGGCGGTTTCACTTCAGGAAGCTTTTTTTCCTCCCTTGCAGGAGGCTTGCGTTTGCGGCTCTCCCATACGTTATCGTATACATCGGACATTATATTCACCTTTTTTCGAATTGTTGTCAGTACCTTTAATTACTTTCATTCTTAATAAAACAAAGGGATGTTAGTCGGCTCGGATAACACTGTTTTTCAATACCCCTATCTTCTCTATCTCTATTTCCACTTCATCCCCGATGAAAAGCTCACCTACCCCGGGCGGCGTACCTGTAGCAATAATATCACCATGCTCAAGTGTCATGATAGCGGAGATAAACTCAATCAACTGCGGAACATCAAAAATCAGGTTGGAAGTCCTGGATTCCTGCCTTAGTTCTCCATTTACCCTTGTATTGATACGAAGGTCGCTGACATCAAATGTTGGATCTGCGATATAAGGACCAACTGGCGCAAAAGTATCAAAACTTTTGGCTCTTGTCCACTGTATATCTTCCTTCTGTAAGTCCCTCGCTGTCACGTCATTGAAACAGGTATATCCCATTATCACTCTATCGGCGTCGGCTGCACGGATGTTCTTGCAGCGCCTGCTGATTATCACTGCAAGCTCTGCTTCATAATCCATATGTTTTGTGTTCCTGGGATAAACAATATTTCCAAGATGACCTATAACCGCAGACGGAGGCTTTAAAAACAGCAATGGTTTCTCGGGTATCGGCATGTCCAATTCCCTGGCGTGGTCGCTGTAGTTAAGTCCCACGCAGATTATCTTGCTTGGCTGCACTGGAGGCAGAAGCTCCAGCTCCGAGAGCAAAAACGTATCGCTGTACAGCCCTTTGTCAACAATAACCCGATCACTTTCGATTTTGCCGTAGAAAATCTCGCTTCCGTTACTGAATCTTCCGATCATATGTTTTCGAGTGCCATATATAACCGGCTTTACCTATTAATATTATGATTGAATTGATGAATTAATAGAAAGGTTTATACATGATTAGCATTATGAGTATCATTATGGTATGTTTACTGGCATACGGAGGAATAAACGAAATGAAGATAGTTCATGTCCAATCGGTACTTCCACAGGAAGATGTAATCGCACTTAAGGCAAAATCGGGAGAGTCCTCCGTAAAAGAAGCCATTTCAAAAGCAGTATATCATTATCTGAAATGCGATGATAAAGAGTAGTATGTTATGAAAGCCATACGATATATCACGTCTGTCCAGATTCAAAACCCGCAAGCACAGGATCTGAACATCTCCCTCGGTTTTGAGAAAAATGGAGCGATGAGATTGTGCTTTCAGGACACTGCAGAACTGGGGCAGGATTCAAATTACCTTAACGAGACCTCTTTCCCAAACAGCGGATTAATATCCCATGGGAAGTGCTCAATGTGGCTTTCCATGTTCGGAAGACATATAAGGCAATCTTTTGACGATGATGAAATCGGGTAGGATGCCATGAGAGGGGGACTGGTCATCCCCTCACCTCAGTTATGCACTCTTTTCTTCGCAAAAAGATTTTATGGATTAACCGACTTTTATAGGCTATGGTAACAATAGCAATATTGATAGGTTCAGAATCCGACAGGGAGATTGCGCAGCTTTCGGCAAACGTGCTGGACAGCGCAGGCGTGGATTATGAGATACGGATTTTCTCAGCCCACAGGAACCCGGTGGAATTAGAGGATTACATACAAAAAAGTGACGCAGAGGTCTTTATAGCGATTGCAGGATTATCTGCAGCCCTTCCAGGCGTAATTGCATCCCGCACAAAAAAACCTGTTATCGGTGTACCTGTAAGTTCAAAACTCGGGGGAATGGATGCCCTTTTATCCATAGCCCAGATGCCAAAAGGCGTGCCTGTGGCGTGCGTGGGAATAGATAATGGCGAAAATGCTGCACACCTTGCCCTTCGAATACTAGGGAAGGCATGATTTATTTTACCCTTCTGCGCTGTAGGTCAGACCGCACTCAGGGCAGGAATAGGTTATAATGTCCCTTCCTTTCTCGCTTTTTTTCAGCACAGAGCGCATCCAGCTTCCGCAGGTCGGACATTTTTGGTCAGAAAGTGCCCTGTTCTTCATCATTTACCACCCTTTTCCAGGGGTAACCCGCACCTGTTGCAAAAGTTAGCCGAAGCCGGGTTTTTCCAGCCGCATGAGCATTCAGGGTTTTCTTCCTGTGAAATAAATAGAAGAAGCTGAGACAGCCTCTCGGCGTGTTTAGTGAGAATGTTCCAGAGGGTATATACAGGAATGAGCGCCAGAATGAAGAACAGGATGTTATATGTTCTATAGGGCAGCGTGTCTGCATAGGGAAGGAAAGTCCCGTAGAGTGTGAGTATGACCAGCAATAGCACAATACCCGTAACAAATGATCGAGCTTCCGGAAAATCTGGCTTTGAAATCTCGAGCTGCCTGTTGAAATCCAGCCCGAATCTCAGTAAAACGAGAACTACCGCTATTGAAAGAACAACATTCGTAACGGAATAAGCCGTGACAACGTCCCTGAGCGTCAGCATTGCAACGATTTTGATTAGTACTATTAAAAAAAGAGCGATTATCGCCCTCGTTGCAGGTCTGTATAATTCTTTGTTCATGTATTCTCCCGATTTTAACCTGAAACATAATTAAGGTAAGCATCGAGCAATCCAAAACAACCTGTAAGCATCATATCCCCGAAAGGAGCAGCAAAGCGAACATTCAGCCTGGAAGAACGCATTATATCGCGTCTGGGTCCTGTGATGAGAATTGAGAGTTTATTAAATCCGATTGCTTCCCTGACAAAGCAGCCGTGCCCGCCGTCATCAAAAACCTCCCGGAAATCCAGTGTTCCGTCGCATAACCTTTTCAGGTATGTATCGAGCTTGCCTGCTGTCATCTGGCGGGTATGGTGCTCGAACAGGGAGAGAAGCGCACCTCCGTTCACGACACCAGCAAGCGTGTGACCATTGCCGATATTTACCACAAGATACGGAGCTTTTGCATTCTCATCAAGTATAGCACCCCTTATCGCGGCAATCCCCGTATCCATAAAAAGCGCGCCAGGCAGCATTCTTTCAACGGCTTTCATCCTTGAAAAGCGCTCAGGGATATTGTTTTTATAAACAAACGAATTAAGAGCCCCGTCCCTTTTTAGAATATCTCTAAAATACTCAAAACGGAATAGCCGGTTGCTCACAGAAGGAGAATATCCGTGGTCCTGCACTGCGACGGCAAAATTATCTGGAAGCGGAATTCCAAAAAGTTCCAGAGCTTTTTTAAGTGCATCTTTATCCACATCGCATAATTCAATCCTCGGAATACCTGATTCGCTCGTTTCGTCTTCACTTACAATAACCACGCCCATTTCCTTCACTTTATCCATGTCATCGTTGAGCGTGAGGGCAGCTCTTTCGGTTGCGAAAACAGTGAGATTTGCCTTGATATGTTTTCGCACTGCTGCGCTGCAGGGTCCTCCACCCATGGTTTCTCCGGTGAGAATAATATCGTGCTTCAGCCTTGTCTCCCTGGAGATCCTCTGTGCTACAATCTGGGTCTGCGAGGGCAGCACCATCTTGAAGCAGTTTTCGATGCTTTTATTGCTGTCGTAGAGAAGGATGTCCTGTGTCCCCATTCCAACATCGATGGCAAGGAGTCTCATGGTTATTTTGTTATTCATCTTAGGCTATATATCCTTTTAAATGCAAAAAGTGTTAAATAGCAAACAGGGAATAAGGAACCGCAGATAAACACAGATTTATTCTGAACCGCTTTTTGACGAGATAGCCAAGCCCGGTATGGCGCAGGGTTGCTAACCCTGTGTTCCCACAAGGAACTCGGGGGTTCAAGTCCCCCTCTCGTCGCTATTTCTCACTTCATAGGCGGCTTTTTTCCAAGATTTGCGAAAAGGTTTCTAATCGCTTCGAGGCTAATCTTGCTTTTCATTGTAAACAGGTATATGATAATCGCCCCAAAAACCGTGGCGATTCCTCCAATCAGAAGCAGGTTCATAGGCTGTACCTTAACCACCAGTAATCCTTTCTTCCCCAGGATTTCAACCGTATAATTGCCCGGCAGAGCTTCTTTTCTCGTGAAATCAATCTCCTTTATCTCACCCGGAGCAAGAGAGACCGATTTGTTGTCCACGACCGTGCCATTAGAAACAAGCTCCACAGGGAGTGTATCTGGTTTCGTGCCCACATTTGTGATATTCGACCTGATTAAAGCCTGCTCGTTTGTGAAAACCATGCTGGGCGTAATATTGATATCGAGCGCCTGATACTGGGAAAAAGGTGCCCTGATATTAATATCCCTTACAGCAGTGATATAACCGCTCTTTGATGCCGATATGGTGTGCGTGCCGCTTGTTTGTAGCGTGTAGTTCAATACACCATTACTATCAGTTGTGCCAATAGATGCATTGTCGTATCCTACAGCCACTCCGCTTACCGCAGTGCCATTGTATGTAGCCCGTATGGTTATTGTAGCAAACTGATTAGCATTTACAGGTGCATCTATACTCAGTCTGTATTCGATATATTCCAGTACGTCTATACTGCTGGTAGCCTGCTGATAGCCCAGCTTGGTTGCTGTTATATTTTGCACTCCCTTCATTGTTCTGGGCAGGGTATAGTTAAGTACACCGGTTGTGTCTGTGTTCCCGATTCCAGAGGAGCCGATTGATACAGAAGCGCCATCAACCGCTTTTCCCCCCGCAGTAACCTTTATGTTAATTGGATCGCCGGCAGTGGCTTTGGCTGGGGCTTCTATCAAAAGCTGATTTGCAATCATTCCAGGGGTTACATCCACAGCAAAGTAAAACCGAAGACGACCATCCGTGGCTGAGGTATCGCCTACCTTCAGTTTAATATTGCCCATCAGTTGTTCAACCCTGCCATTATCAAGGCTGATATCATTATTGTTGCTCATAACGATTTTATCCTGCCCCACGGTTGTCACTTTCATATCGTTGTACTGGTCTCCGGTTTTAACCGTGGTCGGGTTCTGTGAGATCTGGAACACCCCTTTCAGGAACGCTGCCTGCACTTCCATGCCTGAGAACACGCTGTCAAACCTCACCATTATTACAGGAAGGTTTTGTACATTGCCTACCCTGCTCGGGGCATAAACATAGGTCTGACCTGTCTGGAGGGTTGCTGTGTCCAATTCGTTTCCGTCCTTCAATAAGGAAATGAGCATTATCCTGTCGGCTACGCTTATGTCCGTTGCCTTCAGGACATACCCTTCCTGCAGAGTCAGGGTGCTTCCCACTGATATGGTGCGCTTGGTATCGTCATCGATAAGCACCTTGTGAAGCTGTCCCTGACCAAGCGCGCTTACTGCTACCACATTTATGGTCGGCTTGACAGTGGAGGGGATGCTTGAACCCCTAGCTGATGCCGCCGACGCTGATCACGCGCGACCTTGCCGAGATCAAGGCGTTCCGCGCGGCGCACGGCGACATCGTGATGAAGCCGCTTTACGGCCACGGCGGCGGCGC